>NZ_BAAHXI010000023.1:0-51428 GCF_054656955.1 Deferrisoma palaeochoriense | reverse complement strand
GAAACATCACCCTTCCCTTCCAGGCCGACCACCCGCACGGCCAGCCGCAGCACGTCGGCGCTCATCCGAAGCCCGCTCCGGCGCATCGCGCCCACGTTGATCTCGAACCGGATCCGCCCGTCCCGGTGCACGAACCCCACCATCCCCCCCCGATCCACGAACCCCGGCGCGTCCCCGGCCGTCAGGACCGGGCGCCCCCGGACCGCCTCGAGCATCCACCCCAGGGACGCGCCGTCCTCCTCCACGAGGAAGAGCGCGTGGCACCGAAGCGCCTCGTCCGGGTTCCGGACCCGGACCGCCTCGGCGGGCCGGCCGCCGACCCGCCGCAGCGCCAGGTCGTCCCAGGCGGCCCCGAACGGGTCGCCGCCCCACAGCCCGAACCGAAAGGGCTCGCCCTCGGCCGGCACCCCCTCGGGCCACCGGGTGAACCGGACGAGGTTGTAGAGGTACGCGAGCTTGACATCCTGTTCGCGGGCCCTGCGGGGTGCCGCCCAGGCCAGGCCCGGCACCAGTGCCAGCCCCATCGCCCCCAACCGCCGGAAAAACCCCCTCCGCGTCACGTCTCACCCTCCCCCGCGCTACGGAAGCTCGAGCGACACCCGAACGTACGCCCCCCGTTCCACCTCGGTGGGGAGGGTCTGGATCGCTTTCCCCGGAACGAACTCCAGGTGGGAGGGCCCGAGCAGGTTCTGGCCCACGAGATCCACCCGCCAGGGGCCCCGGCGCCACCCGAGCCGAAGATCGAGCTCGGTATAGGCGTCCACCTCGTCCTGCTCCAGGGCTCCCACGTACCGGCCCCAGACGTCGAACTCCCACCCGGCCCCGAGGTCCATGGACGAGCGCACCGAAAGCCGGTGCCGGGGACTTCGGCCCTCCTCGTTTTCGGTGAAGACGTCCCGGCTGCCGTCGTCCAACTCGATGTCCAGGGCCTCCCACGCGTACGCCCCGTACACCCGCCACCAGTCCGTCGGGAACCAGTCCACGGCCGCCTCGAACCCGATCGACCGCCCCCTTGCCCGGTTGTCGGCGCGAACGAGCACCGGGTCGTCCGGGGTCTCCCGCGGCAGCGGCTCGAAGGTCCGAAGGTCATCATAGCGGTGCCAGAACCCGGCCACATCCACCGAGAGGCTCCGGCCGGCCAGGAACCGAACCCCCGCCTCGTAGGCCCAGAGCACCTCGCTCTCGAAGTTCCCCGAGGGCTCGAGCCGCATCGGCACCGGATCCGGATTGGGCGGCCCGTCGAACGCGGCCGCCGCCCCCGGCGGCACGAACCCGCTCGTGATCCGACCGTCGTCCTCGGCCCGGCTCGGGGTGCGGACCGCCCGGGACCAGGCCGCCCACGCGGCCACGTGGGGCGCGAGCCGGCCGAGCACCCTCGCCGTCGGCTGCCACTCCACCCCGGTGTACTCGTTTCGCTCCACCTTGGTGCCCACCAGGAGCCGGAGGCGGTCCCCCGCGAGGGAGACCTCGTCCTGGACGAAAGCGCTCCACAGGAGGTCGGCCTCCCGTTCGCTCCCGAACGAGACCACCTCGGAACCGTCCAGCCGGTCGGCGGTTCGGCGCATCCCGAGGCCCCACTGGATCTCCTGCCCCCGGAGCAGGGGGATCCGATGCTTGAGATCGAGGTCCCAGGTGTCGCGGGTCTCCGCGAGCAGGGGTTCGTCCCGCACGGTCCGGTCCAGGTAGAACTGGACCTGCCACTCCGAAAACCCCTCGGTCACGTGGGTCCAGGAGCCCAGGATCCATCCCCCGTGGGTTCGCACCCGGTCCTCGAGCACGGGAAGCCCCAGGAGATCCTCGGCTCCCAGGACCCGGCGGGTCGCATCGGCGTAGGCGAGGTCGTTCCACCCCCGGTACGCCTCGGCCTGCAGGGACCAGCGGTCGGCCCCGCCCGGTTCGCCGTCGACCCGGAAGCCCCCCCGAAGGGCCTGCCAGTCGTCATCCGCGTCAACCCCCAGGGCATCTCCCCCCGCATCCCGGTCCGCGTATCGGAGATGCCCCCTCGCCCAGACGCCGGGGGCCACCCGGGTTCCGTACCGCAGGAACCCCTGGGCCCGCTCCTCAGTCCCGGCCAGCGCCTCGGCGGTCCATCCCTGGGTCTCGGCGGCCGGCTTCGTGATGACGTTGATCACCCCGTTGACCGCGTTGGCCCCCCATGCCGAGGCCCCCGGGCCCCGGATCACCTCGATCCGCTCCACGTTTTGCAGCGCGATGTCCTGGACGTCCCAGTACACCCCGGAAAAAAGCGGCGTGTACACGGACCGGCCGTCCACCAGGACGAGGAGCTTGTTGCTGAACCGGTCCGCCCCGCCCCGGATCGTGACGGCCCAGGTGCTCGCGTTGATCCGCGACACCTCCACCCCCGGCGCGAGCCGCAACGCCTCGGCCAGGGTGGTGGCGCCGGAGCGACGGATCTCCTCGGCGGTGATGACGTACACGGCCGCCGGGGTTTCGGCGAGCTTCTGGGGCTTTCGCGACACCGAGGTCACCTGCACCTCGGCCAACTCCCGGAGGTCAAGGTCCAGAAGCGACCGTTCGGCCGCCCCGGCACTCCCCAAGAACCACACGGACGCCGCGAGGCACAGGAGCCATCGCGTCCCCACACCCATCCTGCGCATTTCCACGCTCCTTGTTCCTTCTCCCGGACCTCATCCCGAGCACCCCCCACTTTCAACCGATGGTTCCCTATCGGCGGGAGCCCACGCGGACTATAGGGGGGCCGCCTTCTCGTTTCCACCGGACACCCCAACCCCGCGCCGGAATCAGGGCCGGTGTGTAAAGTTTTTCGTGCCGCCCGCCGATCGACGAGAGGACAAGACCTTCCGCTCCGAAGCCGCCACCCCACGGAGGACCGCGTGGCCGTACGAATCGAACTCAGGAAGGGAGGGCTGGAGGCGGTCGCCTACCGGGCCGAGGGGCCCTTCGATCTCGAGGAGGCCACCCGGGCCGCTCTCGCCCGACTCGCCGAGCTCGGCGTCCAACCGGCGCCCTCGCCCGACCGCATCCGGATGGCGCTCTCGGTGTTCGAAGGGGGGCAGGCGCCCGAGGACGGGGTCGTGATCGCCCGGGGGGAACCGCCCCAACCCGGTGTTCCCGCCCAGATCCTTCCTTTTTTTCCCGTTCGAAAGACCCCCCTGGAGGACGGCGCCGACCCCTTCGCCCTCTATCCCCAGAACGCGGTGTACCCGGGCGACCCCCTCCTCCAGAAGACCCCCGCCTCCGCCGGCATTCCGGGGAAGAGCCTTCTCGGCACGCCGATCCCGGCCCCGGACGGCCGGGACATTCCCGTGCTTGCTGGAGACGGCGTGGCGGACGCGGGCGAGGACCACACCTTTCGGACCGAGGTCTACGGCATCGTCCTGTTCGACCGGGGCCGCCTGTGGGTGGCGCCGGGTCTTGTGGTGTCGGACGACCACATGGAAGCCCGGCTCACGGTGGTGGCCGACCCCAAGCTCGACGAGGAGGCCCAGGTGCGCCGCCTCCTCGAAGCCCTCGCCCAACTGGGCGTGCGCGCCGGCGTGGACGCCCAGGCCGTGGCCGTTGCCGTGCGCGAGGCCCGGACCCGGGGGCAACCCGTGGTGACCGTGGCGGCCCGCGGCCGGGAGCCGGTCCACGGCCGGGAGGCGGGCTACCGCCTCCTGTTCGATCCCGAGAAAAAGATCGGAAAGGTCCTCGACGGCGGCCGGATCGACTTCCGGGAGGCCGAGGCGGTCAAGAACGTCCGCAAGGGGGATGCGCTTGCCGAGGTGATCCCGGCGGTGGAACCCGTGGACGGGTTCCGGGTGGACGGCACCCGGCTCCGGGCCAAGTTGGAGCGGTTCCACGGGCTCAAGCCCGGGGACAACACCGCCCCGAGCGAGGACGGCACCCGGATCCTGGCCGCGGCCGACGGCATGGTGGTCCTCAAGGCCGGCAAGTTCCACATCGTGGACGAGTACCTGGTACCCGGCGACGTGGACTATCGGACCGGGAACATCCGGGCCTCGGGGGCCGTCCGGATCCGGGGCGGGGTGAAACCCGGGTTTCAGGTGGAGGCGGGAAGGGACGTCGAGATCTCGGGCGACGTCGAGACCGCCACGATCCGGGCGGGGGGAACCGTGACGATCCGGGGCGGCGTGACGGCCGAGGCCTCGGTGTCCGGGGGGCGCGGGGTCAAGGCCAAATACGTGCTGAGTTCCCGGGTGGAGAGTGACGGCGACGTGGAGGTGGCCAACTCCATCACCAACGCCCTAGTCTACACCCGGGGCCGGGTGCGGGCCCTGGCCGGCCAGGGGGCCCTCCTGGGCGGGGAGATCAACGCGGCCCTGGGGATCGAGGCCCGGGTGGTGGGGAGCGCCTCGGCCCAAACCCACGTGGCCGTGGGGGTGGACCTGCGGGTCACCCGGGAGATCGAGAAGATTGACAAGGAACGGGCCGCGATCCTCGACGAGATCAAGATCCTCCAGTCGAACCTGGGCCGCGACTTCCTGAAGGACCCCCGCACGGCCCTCGCCCGGATCCCCCCGCCGCTACGCAAGGGGAAGATCGACCTCCTCCAGAAAATGCAGGCCCTTTACCAGCGCGACAAGGAACTCACCCAGCGCCGGGACGAGCTCGCGGCCCTCCAGCGGGAACAGCAGGCGGCCCAGGTGGCCGTGGCCGGCGAGATCCACGCCGGCACCCGGGTCACCTGTTCCGTGGCCTCGGTGGTCCTCACCGAAACCCTGCGCCACGTGGTGCTCTACTACGATCCGGAGACGAACCGCGTGGCCTGGCGGCGGATGTGAGCTGAGGGGGCGAGAAAGCTGGAAGGCTCGGAAGCTCGGAGGCGCGGAACCCCCCGTTTCTCCCCAGACTCCCCCGGCAACGGGGCGACGGCCCCGGGCCGAAGCCCCGCGCCTCCCCTTCACTCCTCCTCCACGTACTTGTACCCGCTGAACACCACCGAGATATGGCCCTCGGTCCAGAAGATGTCCCGCCAGATCTGCAGATAGATGTGGATCACGGCGAGGGCCACGATCACGAACGCCGCCAGGTGGTGGGCGTGGCGCACCCCCACCACGCTCCCGAACACGGCCACCGACACGGCCTCGCACACCTCCAGGATCCGGGGCCAGAGCGGCACCAGGGAGTTCGCATGGCTGAAGGTGGGTCGCATGAGGGCAAACCCGGTGATCATCTGGACGAGCACGAAAAAGTGGATCACCAAAAACCCGTACGCGTTCAGGGGATCGATCCCCGGCTCCCGGGTGGGCGGCTTGTTGCGCAGGGTGAAGTAGTGCACCAGCATGGCCCAGGCCTCCCGGAACCGCTTCCGGCAAGGGAGCACGCTCCGGACGAACGGCTCCTCCAGGGAAAAGAGGAACAGATAACACCAACTCAGGAACGCCACGTCCACCAGCATGGCGGCCACGAAATGGGCGAACCGCATGTTTCCCATCACGAGCACGTCCGCCGGCCCCGGGGCCGGCCGAAACCAGAAGGGCTTCGCGATATAAAGCCCGGTCACGAAACACACGAGCACCGACAGCGCCAACACCCAGTGCATGATCCGCATCATCACGGTCATGCGCCGCACCCTTCGGATCATGGCCCCACCTCCCCTTTAGAGCACCCGCACCGTGCGCGCCGGTCCGTCGTGGCGCAGCACGTGCACGGCGCAAGCGATGCACGGGTCGAAGGAGTGGATCGTGCGCAGGATCTCCAGGGGCTGGTCCGGGTCGGCCAGTTCGATCCCCACGAGGCTCTCCTCATAGGGACCCCGCCGGCCGGCCGCGTCCCGCGGCCCCGCGTTCCAAGTGGTGGGCACCACACACTGGTAGTTGGCGATCCGCCCGCCCCGTACCTCGACCCAGTGGCCGAGGGCGCCCCGGGGGGCCTCGGTGAGGCCGAACCCCACGGCGTCCTTGGGGGGCGTGTAGGGCGCGAACGTGCGGCCGTCCACCTTCATGACCCGCACGAGCTCCTCCACCCACCCGGGGAGCGCATCGGCCATCCACTGGGTCTCGAGGGCCCGGGCGGCCGTGCGGCCCAGGGTGGAGAACAGCACCGTGGCCGGGGCGCCCAAGCGTTTCAAGGTGCCGTCCACCAGGGCCCGCACCTCGGGCACGCCCCGGGCGTAGGCCACGAGCACCCGGGCCAGGGGCCCCACCTCCATCGGCTCGCCGTCGTACCGGGGCGCCTTGAGCCACGAGTACTTGCCGTCGCCCTGCACGTGGCCGTCGGGCCCGAGGTCGGTGTACCGGACCTCGGTCACGCCCTTCGAGGGGTGAAGGCCCTCGGACTCGTTGGGGTACGCGTACCAGGAGTGGGTCACGAACTCCGAGACCTTGGCCGGGTCGAAGTCCTCGACCCGGGTGAGGTCCTTCCCCCGGATCACCCCCTGGGGCATGAAGAGCCGGCTGCGGTCGAGGTCGTCCGAGAGGGGGTAGGCCCCGTAGGCGAGGAAGTTGCCATGCCCCGCCCCGATCCCCTGGAGCCCCTCTGGCGCGTAGACGCTCCCGGCCAACAGGACGTCGGGGATGTACGCCCGCCGCACGAACTCCCCGAGTTTGCGGATCCGGAACAGGACGTCCCCGATCCGCTTTGGGTTGAGGAGGTCCTCGACGCAGGTCACCCCGCCCACCACCAGGGTCTGGGTGTGGGGCTCCTTGCCCCCGAGGATCGCGAGCACCTGCCCGCCCAGCCGCTGGACCTCCAGGGCGTCGAGGTAGTGGGAGGCAATGAGCAGGTTCGCCTCGGGCGGGAGCCGGTAGGCCGGGTTCCCCCAGTAGCCGTTGGCGAACGGCCCCAACTGGCCGCTCTTCGCGAACGCGGCGAGCCGGTTCTTCACGGCCTCCAGGTGCTTGGCGTCGGCGTTCCAGGGGTCGTCCGAAAACTCGTGGGCCAGGTCCTGGGCCTTCTTCGGGTCGGCGCTCAGGGCCGAAACGATGTCGACCCAGTCCAGGCCGTGGAGGTGGTAGAAGTGGATGATGTGGTCCTGGACCAGCTGGGTGCCCAGGATGAGGTTTCGCACGATCCGGGCCGCCGGCGGCGGGGTCACGTGGAACGCGTTTTCCACGGCCCAGATGGAGGCGTCGTAGTGCACGTGGGTGCACACCCCGCAGATCCGCTGGGTGAGGAGCGGCGCGTCCCGGGGGTCGCGGTTCCGGAGAATCGTCTCGATGCCCCGGAACATCATGCCGGAGCTCCAGGCGTCCACGATGCGGTTGCCGTCGAGCTCCACCTCGATCCGGAGATGCCCCTCAATCCGGGTGATCGGGTCGATAATCTTACGCGCCATGGCTCCCCTCCTCGCCCTGGCCGGGCTTTCCGTTCTTCTTCAGGGCTGCGCTGTAGACCGCGTGGCCCGCGATCCCCACGGCCGTGGCCCCGATCAGCGTCCAGCCCACCGCGTCCACCGACCCCTCGATGCCCCGCAGGTAGGGGATGGCGATCCCCGCCTCCGCCAGGGGTTCCTCCAGCGGGGCCATGTGGTCCCAGAACGCCTCCTCGCTGCACCCGATGCACCCGTGGCCGGCCCGGATCGGGAAGCTCGCCGCCTCATTCCACTGGATCTCGTTACAGTTGTTCCATGTGTAGGGGCCCTTGCAGCCCATCTTGTAGAGGCAGAACCCCTTTTTGGCCCCCTCGTCCCCCCACTGCTCCACGAACTCGCCGGCGTCGAAATGGGCCCTCCGGGGGCAGGTGTCGTGGATCCGCTTGGCATAGGCCCAGACGGGCCGGCCGTCCACCAGGGCCGGGACCTCACCCGTGAGGAGGAGGTGGAGTACGGTCCCCACCAGGTTCACCCCGTTGTAGGGGCACCCGGGGATCCGGATCGTGGGAATGCCCAGGGCCTTGTGGACCGGTTTTGCGCCCGTCGGGTTCGGGGCCGACGACTGGGGCCCGCCGTGGGACGCGCAGTGGCCGATGGCGATCACGGCCTTGGCCCCGGCCGCCACCCGCCGGGCCAGGTCGAGACCGGTCTCGCCCCGGGGGCCGAACCGCAGGAACTTCCCCCCCATCGCCGTGGGGATCGAGCCCTCCATGATGCACAGGTAGGAGCCCCGGTGGGCCTCGAGGGTGTCCTCGAGGCTCTTCTCGGCGGCGTCCCCGGCCGGGGCCATGATCGTCTCGTGGTAGTCCAGGGAGAGGTATTCGAGGATGAGTTCCGTGATCCCCGGGTAGGCCGACCGCAGTGCGCTCTCGGTGCACCCGGTGCACTCCTGGAGGTGGAGCCACACCACGGGCACCCGGGTGGCCACGGCCGCGGCCCGGGCCACCGACCGCTCGAAGGCGGGCGGCAGCCACAGGGCCGCCGTCATCATGGAGGTCCATTTGAGAAACGACCGGCGGGAGATGCCCTTGGAGGCCAAAAGGTCCTCTAGGGACCGGCCCCGGTCGTGGAACCGGGCCTCCAGCCGGTCCAGGCGGCGCTCGACCTCGTCGAGGGGAGGGGGTACTGGGGGGCGGAAACATCGCGGCATGAGAGGACCTCCTTTCCGGGCCAACCGGCCCGCCTAAAGGACGACACTCCTCCCGATGCCAAACGCAACGCAAAACAGAACGCGTTTTCTTTTAGGAAATCACCTTTCCGCTGTCAAGACTTATCTCCCGTCTCGCATTTTCACCCAAAAGACTTCTACGCCTCCAAATCCTTTTTGCTTATGGACACCGCCCGCTACCCCGGCCGGATCCCCAGGCTCTCCATGCGGTGCCGGAGCGTGCCCCGGGGCAGGCCCAGGAGCCGGGCCGCCTGGCTCACGTTGCCCCCCGTGCGTTCCAGGGCCTGGGTGATGAGGCACCGGGCCAGGTCCCGTTCCAGGGCCTCGAGGTCGCAGCCGTCGGCCGGCAGCACCCACCGCCCCGGCCCCGCGGCGGTGTCTCCCCGGAGTTCGGGGGGGAGATCGTCGGGCCCGAGTTCCCGACTCCGGCAGGTGATGGCCAGGCGCTCCATCAGGTTTCGCACCTCCCGGACGTTGCCGGGCCAGGGATAGGCCCGGAGCCGCGCCTGGGCCTCGGCGGAGATGGCCGAAACCGGCCTGTGGAACCGCCGGGCGAACTCCTCCAGGAAGTGCTGGGCCAGGGGGAGCACGTCCTCCGGCCGCTCCCTGAGGGGCGGCACGTGGATCGGGAACACGTTGAGCCGGTAGTAGAGATCCTCCCGGAACCCCTTCTCCTGGATGGCCTCCCGGAGATCCCGGTTCGTGGCCGCGATGACCCGTACGTCCACCCGGGTCTCCCGCACCCCGCCCACCCGCCGGAACCGCCGGGTTTCCAGGAACCGGAGGAGCTTGGCCTGGAGCCCGGGGTCCATGTCCCCCACCTCGTCGAGGAACACCGTGCCGCCGTCGGCCGCCTCGAGGAGGCCCTCCTTGGGCCGGCGGGCGTCGGTGAACGCCCCGGCCTCGTGGCCGAAGAGCTCGCTTTCGAGGATGCTCCCCGGGATGGCGGCGCAGTTCACCTCGAGAAACGGCGCGGCCGCCC
Source organism: Deferrisoma palaeochoriense (assembly GCF_054656955.1). NCBI lineage: Bacteria > Pseudomonadati > Thermodesulfobacteriota > Deferrisomatia > Deferrisomatales > Deferrisomataceae > Deferrisoma > Deferrisoma palaeochoriense. Next base: position 41,981 of record NZ_BAAHXI010000023.1, on the reverse strand, counting down.
GGGCCGAGAGGTTGTGGATGAGCCGCGCCACCACCTCCTTGCCGGTGCCGCTCTCGCCGGTGATCAGCACCGTGGTGTCGGGGTGGGCGGCCACGTCCTCGGCCTGCCGAAGCACCTCCCGCATGGCCGGGCTCTCGGCGATCACGGGTCCCCCGGGGCCGAGCTCCCGCTCCCGGAGCACCCGGACCCGCCGCCGCAGGACCTGGGTCTCCAGGGCGAGCCGCACGATCAGCTTGATCGCGTCGGCCTTGAAGGGCTTCTTCACGTAGTCGTAGGCGCCGAGCTTCAGGCTCTCGACCGCGCTTTCCACCGAGCCGTACCCCGTGATCACGATGACCAGGAGGTCCGGGTCCCGGGCCCTCAGGTCCCGGAGCACCTCGATCCCGTGGCGGTCGGGGAGGTTCAGATCCAGGAGCACCAGGTCCGGGGCCTCCTCGTCGAAGGCGGCCAAGGCCTCGGACCCCGTGCCCACGCCCCGCACGGCATACCCCTCCTCCCCCAGGATCCGGCCGAGTTGATCCCGAAGGAACACCTCGTCGTCCACAATGAGGATGGATGCCACTTCGACTCCTCAACAGCCAACGTTTCGGGGCCCCGCACACCCTGGGGACCATCTTTGGGTTGGGGCATCCCGCTCGCCACCCCCTGGAGAAGGGCCGGAGATCTCCCTCGCCTTTGGGCGGACCCTCTCTCCGGGGCGGCACAACCTACGGCTGGGGCCGGGAGGGCACCTCTCCCGGCACGTGAACCGTGAGCACCGGTACCGGGGAGGTCTCCACGACCTTCCGGGCCGTGCTTCCCACAATGGCATCGAGAAACGTTCTCTCCGCGTGGGCCGCCAGGACCACGAGGTCCGCCCCCCACTGCCGGGCGTGGGTCACGATCTGCTCGGCCGGGTCGCCCTCGGCCACGACCACTTCGCGCACCAGGCCTTCGCAACCGGGGTCCCGCAGCACCTCGCGGCAGAACTCCGCGACCTTGGCTCGCACCACCTCCGCCTGGGCCGCCTCTACCTGCTCCACGATGTGGTGCAGCGTGCCCCGGCCCACATACCCTTCCACCAGGGCCTCCTGCCGCGGGTTCAGGGTCTCCACCACGTGGAGCACCATGACCTCCCCGCCCAGGTCCTTTGCGAGCCCCAGGGCGTAGCGGAACACGTATCCGGCGTTGGGCCCCCAACGGGTCGCGAAAAGGATTTTCCGGATCTTCGGCAGCATCGCTTTCGTCCCTTTCCCGGCCAACCGGCCGGCTCACGCCGGGGCGGCCGCCGCGCGGGCGGCGTCGCGCCGGTTCCGGGCTTTCTGGCTCAGGTACACGAGGGCCACGAGCACCAGGCCCACGGCGTCAGTGAGGAACGTGGGCCAGTACAGCAGCACCGTGGCGACCGCGAGTAGGATCCACTCCAGCGGGTTCGTCTTCCGGATCAGGTAGAACATGGTCAGCGCCGAAAATGCGATTGTCCCCAGTGTGGCCGAAAGGATCGAGGAGAAGATCGCAAACGGCTTGGCCCGGGTTTCCGCCACCACGATCCCCCCGTCGATGTGCTGCCCGGGCCGGATCTTCAGGTCCTTGATGATCCCATCCCTCTGGGCCACGATCTGCTTCACCTGCTCACCGTCCAGCACCTCGGCGATCACGTCGCCCTTCTCGAACGGATCGCCCACCTTCACCTTCACCGTGGTCACCATGGCGCCCATCAGATCGTCGTCCCACTGGGGGGCGACGATGGGTTTGCCCTCGAACAGGATCGCCGGAGTGTACGCGAACAGCAGGGGCATCACGTAGAGGAGTTTCGCGAACTTGAAGCTGGTCCATCCGGTTTTCCACGGGTCCGCCCCCGCGATCGCGGCCCCGGCGTAGGCCGCCACACACACGGGCGGGGTGATGTTGGAATCCTGACTGAACCAGTACACGATCATGTGGGCGGCGATCAGCACCACCCCCATCTCGGTGAGGGGCGGAACCGCCAGCACCGCCGTGATGAGGTAGGCCGCGGTCACCGGCACCCCCATCCCAAGCACGAGGGACGCCAGGCCCACCAGGAGGATCGCCGCGAGCAGGTTCCCCCCGGCCAGGGAGATGATGATGTCGGAGAATTTGAGCCCGATCCCGGTCAGGGAGATCGTGCCCACGATAATACCGATCACCCCCACGGTGGCGCCGATGATCAGGGTGTTGTTGGCCCCCGTGAGGATCGCGTTCCAGATCTCCCGAGGTCCCATGCAGGTTTCCTTGCGCACCCAACTGACCGCGATACACGACAGCGTGGCCCAGAACGCGGCGTACCCCGGCGACCGGCCCATGATCATCAGCACCGTGATGATGATAAGGGGCAGGGAGAAGTACCATTCCCTTTTGAGCACCACCGTCCAGTGCTCCAGGTTCTCACCCGCGACCCCGGTGATCCCCTGCTTTTTCGCCTCGAAATGGATCATGCAAAACACGCTCAGAAAGTAAAGAAGCGCCGGGGCCACAGCGATGGCCATGATGTGCGCGTAAGGGGTTTCCGTGAGTTCGGCCATCAAGAACCCGCCGGCCCCCATGATCGGCGGCATGAACATGCCCCCGATCGAGGCCGCCGGCTCGATGGCGCCGGCAACGTGGGGTCGGAACCCGGCGCGTTTCATGAGGGGGATCGTAAAGGCGCCCGTGGACACCGTGTTGGCGATGGCGCTCCCCGACACCGACCCGAAGAGCGCCGAGGCGATCACGGCGACCTTGGCCGGCCCCCCCGTGGTGCGGCCGGCCAGGGCCATGGGCAAATCGATGAAAAACCGGCCGGCCCCGGAGGCCTGGAGAAAGGCACCAAAGAAGATGAACAGGATGACGTAGGTAGCCAGCACATTGGCCATCACCCCGAACACCCCGTTCGTGGTGAGGTACAGCGCCGTGCACAGCCGCTCGAACCCGAACCCCCGGTGGGCGATGATGTCGGGAAAATACGGGCCGAAGTACCCGTAGCATAGGGCGCCGATCCCGATCAGCGTCATGGCCCAGCCGAGAACCCGGCGGCACACCTCCAGCGACAGGATCACACCCACCACGCTCACCAGCGCGTCGAGCTCGTTCTCCGCCCCGGCCCGGTAGTTGAGCACCTCGAACTCGTGGATCCAGTAGTAAACGACCGCGGCGGAACAAAGAGCCAAGAGGATGTCGGACAGCGAGGGGTTCTGGGGCCGTCGGCGGATCATCCACCCGTCGCACACCCAGATCCCCGCCGCCACGGCCAGGGAACCCGCCGCCAAGGGCCACAGCCCCACCGCCTGGCCCCACCCCTCGCGATACACGGCCATGAGCCGCTCGTGGAAGGCGATCACATCGGGCAGCCAAAGCTCCACGGCCTTGGTGAACCCGTTGCTCAACGCGTCCCAGATGGGCCCCGAAAAGGCCGCCGCGATCACCTCGGCCATCTTCGCGCCGAACCCCATCTCCACCGGGTAGAAGAAGAGGATCGCGGCCGCGCACGAGACCACAACACCCAGAAACAGCGAGAGCACGCCCCGGACCCAGGTCTTCCCGGCGGGGTAGAGGAGAAAGATCAGCACGTACGTGATGAACACGTACACGCCCCGGTGGTACTGGGTGGCCACCGAGGTGATGCCGGCCGTGTAGAAATAGAACACGACCATGATGGCCCCGAGGGCCGAGACGATCCACCGCCACGACCCGGTCACCGGCCGGGCCGATTTGGCGTCCTTTTCTAGCAGTTCTTTGAGCTTGGCCTTTTCTTCCGGGCTCACGTCCTCGGCCGTTTTCAGCTCTTCCGCCATGACCCGCTCCTTGCCGTAGCCCCTGCGGCCCGTTCACGCGAGAAGCGGGGCCCCGTGGGCCCCGCTTCTTTCAGCAGTTGCGACCGGATCCGCCCCTCTAACGGGCGGTGTGCTCCGGCTTGATGGTCAACCCCTTCTCCCGCCAGAACTTCTCGGCACCGGGATGGATCGGGGTCACGATCCCCTTGAGGCCGTCCTCCACCGACATGGCTTTGGCGGTGCTCTTGACCTTCACCATGTAGGCCAGGCCCTCCTTGGAGAAGATCTCCTTCAGGGCGTTGTACACGTACTCGTCCTTCACGTGGGCACCGGCAACCCACAGCGCCGAGTCCTGGAACGACGGCACGTCGTAGTCCACCCCGCTATAGGTGCCGGCGGGGATCACGAGCTCGGTGTAGAACGGGTACTGCTCGAAGAACCCGGCCTTCTTACCGGCCTCCACCACGTCCAGGAGCTTGATCTTGTTGCTGGCCGCCGCCTGGATCACCGAGGCGTTCGGGAACCCCGCAAACACCCACATGGCGTCGATCAGGTTGTCGCCCAGGGCCGAGGCGGCCTTGCTGTACCCGATGAACTCCACCTTCATCTTGTCCCACAAGCCCAGGGCCGTGAAGTACCGCTGGGCCGCACCGGCCGCGCCGGATCCCGCACCGCCCACGGCGACCCGCTTGCCCACGAGATCCTCGACCTTGTTGATGCCGCTATCGGCCTTCACGATCAGGTGTGCCGGGGCGCCGTAGAGATAGGCCATGGCCCACACGTTGGTGTACTTTTTCGGGTCTTTCGTCAGGCGGCCGTTACGGCCCAGATAGGTGTCGCCCGAGTACACGATCCCGAAATCGGCCTCCCCGGAATTGACCCGGCGCAGGTTCTCCAGGGACCCGGCCGAGGCCATGTTCGACACCTCGAGGTCCGGGATCTTCTTCGACAGGTAGTTGGCGATGCCGTTCGAGAAGTACTGGAAGGTCCCGCCTTCCGGCCCCCCGGAAAACGCGAGCCGCACCTTCGCCAGCGCGGCCGGGGAAAGGGCGAGAAGCGCCGCCGTCCCGAGGGCAAACCACATCCATCGGCGAGTTCGCATGGTCGTTCCTCCTTTTTCGTTGGGGTGAAAAAACGGTTGGCTGCACCAATCTAGCCGGTTCCATCCGCCGGTCAAGGCGTCCCGGCTGGGTTTACCCCCAATTCAAACTCCGTGCCCGGCCCGCGCCGTCTTGGAATGCGCCCAAGAACGGCGTTCTTCTCCCTTCGTCCCCGGTCCGGAGCGGCCGAAGGCGGCCGGGCATGGCCGGATTCCGCCACCTCGGCCGGGCCCATCGGTCGGGCCGGTTACCCTCCCGGTTGCGCCGGAATCCAAAGCGTGAAGGTGGTGCCCTTCCCCACCTCGCTCTCGACCTCGATCCGCCCGCCGTGCTCCTCGACCACCGAGTGGGCGATGGACAGCCCAAGCCCGGTGCCCCCGGGGCGGAGGCTGAAGAACGGTTCGAAGATCCGATCCCTCACGTCCTCGGGGATCCCGTGGCCGGTGTCGGCCACGCGGAGCACCGCCCCGCCACCGTCCCGCCCCACCTCGATGCGCAGGGTGCCCCCCTCCCCCATGGACTGGACGGCGTTCAGACACAGGTTCAGGACGACCTGTTTCATCTTGTCCGGGTCGGCCCAGCACTCCCCCTCGTCCCGGAACCGGTGCTCCACCCGGACCCCGCGGCGCCGGGCCTCCTTCTCCACCAAGAACAGGGTGGAGCGCACCACCGAGGAAAGGGGGCACCGTTCCCTCCGGGGCGCCTCGACCCGCGCGTAGTCGAGGAGTTCTTGCACGATCCCCTCGAGCCGCTCGATCTCCCCCATGGCCCTGCGCAGGGCCTCCCGGTCAGCCGGCTCGCCCGCGCGGTCGTGGAGGTCATCGAGCAAGAGCGCCACCCCCGTCAGGGGGTTTCGGACCTCGTGGGCCACGCCGGCCGCCATCCGCCCCAGGGAGGCCAGGCGGTCCATCCGCTCCAGGCTCCGGCGGATCGCCCGCTCCTGGGTCACATCGCGAAACTGGAGGATGAGGCCTCCCGGAGCCCCGGGAGAAGGCAGCCGGCTGGGCACCCACACGAACTCCCGGGGACCGTCGGGCCCCTCGCGGGAAAACTCCCGGGGCTCCAGACCCTCGCCCCGGAGGAGATCGCGGATCCAGGCCACCTCGTCGTCGGCGAGCCCGAGGGCCTCCACGGGCGTTCCCGCCGTCTCCCCCGGAACGGCCAGAAACGAGCGGGCATAGGCGTTGAGCGAAAGCACCCGACCCCGGGCGTCCAGGGTGATGACCCCGCTCGCGAGGCTGTCGAGCACCGTCTCCACGAACCGCCGGGCCTCCCTCACCTCCTCGAACAGCCGCGAGCGCTCCACGGCCCGGGCCGCCTGGCCCGCGAGAATCTGCAGGGGGCCGTCCAGGTGGGCCGGCACCGGACGGTTCGTGAGCGCGTTGTCGGCCGCCACCCCCCCCACCACCCGGTCGCGGATCTTCATCGGGACGTACACGAACGAGTTCGTCCCCGCGGCTTGGGCGATCCGGAGATCGAGCGCCGTGAGGTCCGGGTCGGCGAGGGACTCCACCCGTTTCGGCCGCCCCGAGCGCACCACCCGGGTGGCCACGCAGTCGTGGGCCCGGAGCGAGAAGGGCTGCTGCCGGATCCGGAGTTCCTCCACCGGGTCGAACCCGGCCACGGCCACGGCCAGCAGGGTGTCGCCCCCCGGCGGCTCCACGAGGTACAGGACCGCCCGGTCCAGGCCGAGGCCGGAGGTCGCGGCGTCCAGGATCACCTTGAGCGCCGCATCGCGGTCGAATGTGGTGCCCAGGAACTCGCTGATGGACTGGATCTGGCCGAGGATCCGAAGCTGCTCCTCGAGCCGGGCCGCGCTCTCCCGCGCCTCGTCCCGGCTCGCCCGAAGCTCCTCCAGACTCCGTTCGAGGGAGCGGTTCTTCTCCTCGAGCAAGCCGGCCATGTGATTCAGGTCCGCGGCCAGATCCGCCAGTTCGTCCCGGGTGTGGACCTCCACCCGGGCCCCCAGGTCGCCCCGCGCGATCCGGCGGGCCATGCGGGCCATGGTCTGGACAGGGCGGGAGATGTGGGTGGAAAGAACGAACGAGGCGGACAGGATGGCGAGCCCCAGCACCCACGCCAGCACGAGTCCGGTGCGGAGCGTTTCGGCCGAGGCATCCCCGATGGCCCGGGCCGTCTGGACCGCCGCCTCGTGGAACGCCTCGGTGCGGGCTCCGATGGTCACCCCGCCGAACACGCCGTGCTTGCGGTACGGGCCGTGGGCGAACCGCACCGGGGCGTAGGCCATCACCTTGTCCACGCCGGCCACGTTGTAGGTGCGGGTGACCCCGCTTCGCCCCGCCCTCACCTCCCGGGCCACCAAGGGGTAGTTGGGGTGAACGAAGGCCGCCTGATCCAGGTTGAAGGGGATCCGGCCGGCTTCCACGTCCGCGGGGCTCGAGTCTTCGGTGTACGGGGGCACCCACCGGCCATCGGGCCCCAGGCCCCGGATGTCCCAGAGCTTGGGGTGCGCGATGATCCAGCCCTCGTCGTCGAACAGGAAGGCGTAGTTTCCCGAAAGGTACGACGGGAAGACGGTCTGTTGCCGGCTCAGAGGTAGGACGTGCTGGGTGAACTCCATGAGGTGGCGGTGATCGAGGGCCAGGGCGACCACGCCTTCGGGCTTCCCCCCGGGGCCCCGCACCGCTAAGGCGAACCGGACGATGCCGCGGTACTCGGCGCCTCCCACGGCCTCCTCCACGGTCTCGGCGCCGGCGAGCTGCTCCGGCCGGGAGACGTGCCGCCCCACCACGTGACCGATCCAGGGCTCCCCGGGCGGCAACGCCAGGCACGCCCGGAAGTAGTCCTCCACCCCGAAGGTGGTGCCCTCGGGCCGGCCCACATCCCGGAGCGCCCCGGGCGCCACCGGGGCGCCGTGGTCGAACCGAAACCGCTCGCGCCCGTCGGGCCCGACCCAGGCCACCTCGGCATACAGCGGCACGGCCTCCCGCACCTCCCCCACCGTGCCGTCGGGCTTGCGCACCCGTCGCCACAGCACCCCGGTACGGGCTCGTGCAAGCGCGCCGAACGTGCCGGGATCCCGGGGCGCCCCGGCCAGGGCCCGCAGGTCGGCCACCCGCTCTTCCAGAAACGCCGCGATGCGGTCGGCCACGAGTTGGGCCTGGAGCTCCAGGGCCTCCCGGGCCCGTTCGTCCAAGGCCTCGCTCGAGCGCTCCACAGCCTCCCGGCCGACATCCTCGACCCGGCGAGCCGCATCGAGGCCGAACCACAGGAGCGGAGGCAAACTGAGGGCCAGGAACCAGACGAGGAGTTTCCAAAACAGGGGGATTCGGATGCGCATACTCTCGGGGAAGGGAGAAGGCCTGTGCCGGCGGGCCGAGAATACCATCCCCTTGTGGGTGGGAGAAACGCCTTACCAACCCCTTCAAGACGGTTGCCGGATGCGGGTGGGGGGCTGGCTCCGGCCGGGTGCGAGTGCGGCACCCGTTTCGCCGCGCCTTCTCATGCCGCCGTCAGCCCGGTACGTCGGGGCCCCGGTGGCGGACGGTCCGGTTCTTCCAAAACGACCCAAGCCTGGTGGGGGCGCCGCGACGTGAGGGGCCGCACCCGGCTCTCCACCAGCCCCCCACCCCTTAGTTCCCGCACCAAAGACCGGGCTCCGACACTACTCCCGTTGGGATTAGGAATGCCGGGACGCACCCGGCCCCGCGCCGCGGCGGGCCAGGCGGCGGTCCAGCTCGACCAGACCGGTCCGGTCCGGGTCAAACCGCACCCGTTCCCAGTCGCGGCCCAGCGCCTCCTCAATGGCCCGGAGAAACTCCCCGGGCCGGAGCCCCCCGTGCTCCTCGCCCACGGCCGACCAGTGGGCGCGCGCCCGCTCGAAGCAGCGCCGGGCACCCGTGCCGTTGCCGCGGTCCCGGTGAAACAGTGCCGCGGCCAACTCCGCCCACCCCTGGTAGAACTCCCGATCGGCCCCCTCGGCTTCCCGGCGAAGTTCCTCGAAGATGCGCTGGGCCTCCAGGTACCGGCCCTGCTCAAACCGGGTGATGCCGTCCCGCAGCCTCGCGTCCATCGCGCACCCTCTCGCCCCGCTCCGGGTTCTGCCCTTGGGACGCAAAGCCTACCAAGCTTCCCGGATTTGGCCACCCCCCGGGGCCACGGTCTCCAAACGGAACGCGGGGAGACCCTTCTCGGGTCTCCCCGCCGCTCCCACGCCCGCACGGGGTTCAGGTTTCCACCGGGATCTTCCGCGGCTTCGCCTCCTCGGCCTTCGGCAGCTCGAGCCGGAGCACCCCGTTTTTGAGGCTCGCCCGGATCCGTTCGGTGTCAATCGCCTCGGTGATCCGGAACTGGCGGAAGAACGGGGTCAGGGTGAACTCCCGCACGAGCACCCGGCCCGGGGTGTCGCGCTCCACCCGACCGTCGATCGTGAGAATCCCCTGCTCCACCTGGATCGAAAGCCCGTCCTTCTTCACCCCGGGCAGATCCGCCAGCACCACCAGCTTGTCATCCTCCTCGTAGATGTCCACCAGGGGCACCGCGTACCGCTGGGGCTGGCGGGTCACCTCCTGGCTCGCCGCCGTGGCGGGCGCGGTCTCGGGAACGGTCCTCTCCACCGCGTTCATGGCTCACCTCCTCCGAGAATCCGGGTTCTCAGCCGACCTCGATCGCGATCTTACGCGGACGCGCCTCCTCCGCCTTGGGGAGCACCACCTGCAGGATCCCGTCCGCGTACACGGCTTTCACGTTGTTGGGGTCCACCTCGGCGGGGAGCTCCACGCTGCGGGCGAACCGCCCGGCGGCCCGCTCGTTCCGGTGGAACGCCTCGGGCTTCACGCCCTCGGGCGCGGGCTTTTCGCCCGAGATGGTCACCACGTTGTCTTTGACGGTCACATCGAGGCTCGCCGGGTCCACCCCCGGGGCCAGGGCCTCCACGATGAACTGGTCGTCCTGCTCGGCCACGTTGACCCGGGGGTACCGCCGGGCCGCCACCCCCGGCATGAACTCCAGGGTCCATCCGCGGGTGGGCAGCACCCCCTCGAAGATCCGGTCCATCTCTTGGCGCAACCGCTCCAACTCCCGAAAAGGATCCCAGACCGCCATGATCGACCTCCTTTCCCCCTGTGACACGGGGCGGTTTGATTAGGCTTCCGTTCGGCGCGGAACCTAAGTCCGCCCCTTCGCGTTGGCAAGGGGACCCGCGGGGTGCCACAATGCCGCCGCCCCACTGCACCCCATGATCCGGAAAGGAAGACGCTCGTGCCGAACCCGGTGAACTTCGTGTACGCAGCCGACCATGCGGCGGCGCGCGAGGCCGTGGCCGAACTGGCCACGGCCTCGCGCCTCGCCGTGGATCTCGAGGCCGACAGCCTCCACAGCTACCGCGAAAAGGTCTGCCTGGTGCAGGCCTCGACCGAGCGTGGGAACTGGATCCTCGATCCCCTCACCGACGACGGCTGGTTCCCGGCGTTCGCCCGGATCCTGGAGGACCCGTCGGTGGAGAAGGTGGCCCACGGCGCGGACTACGACATCCGGCTTCTGAAGAAGGACCGGGGCGTGTCGGTCCGAAACGTGTTCGACACCATGATCGCGGCCCAGTTCACGGGCCGGCCCCGGTTCGGCCTGGCGGCGCTTCTGGAGGAGTTCTTCGGGATCCGGCTCGACAAGAAACACCAGCGGGCCGACTGGTCGGCCCGGCCGCTGGCGCCGGACCTCCTGGCGTACGCGGCGCTCGACACGGCATACCTGTTGCCCCTGCGCGACCGGCTTACGGAGGAACTCGAGAAACTCGGGCGAGGTGCCTGGGTCGAGGAGGAGTGCCGGCGGCTCGAGGCGGCAGAGCCCGCCGATACCAACGGCCCAACGGTGTGGAAGGTGAAAGGGGCCCACGCCCTGGGCCCCCGGGACCTCGCGGTGCTCCAGGCCCTCCTCGAGGTTCGCGACCGGTACGCGCGGCAGTGGGACCGCCCGGCCTTCAAGGTGCTCTCGAACCAGACCCTCCTCGACTGGGCCGCCCGCCCGCCCCGTTCCCGGGCCGCCGTCCTCCAGACCGAAGGGGTGGGGAAAGCGCTCCTGGCGCGGATCGCCGACGACGTGGTGGCCGCGGTGGAAGAGGCCCTGGCCCTGCCCCCGGAGGCCTGGCCCCGGCGGGAAACCACCGCCTACGTCCCGCTCACGGAACGGGAGGAGGCCCGACTCAAACGGCTCAAACGGGCGCGGACCCGCCTCGCCAAGCGCCTCGGGCTCGACCCGGGGCTCCTCGTCAACTCCGCCACCCTGGAACGGCTGGCCCGCCTCGACCCGGCGGAAGCCCCCGGGTGGCTCGCGACGAACCTGAAGGTCTGGCAGCAGGAGGTGGTGGGTCCGGAGCTTCTCGCCGCGCTCTCGACCGCCGGTTGACAAGAGGCGGCCCCGCGCTAGCCTCGGTGGCGTAGCGGCGGTTCCCCACCCTGTCATCGAGGAGGTGCGGCCATGGTGCGGGTGCTGATCGAGCGGAAGGTGAATCCTTCGATGCTGGAGGCGTATCAACTGGCGGTCCGGAACATGCGGGCCCACGCGGTGCACCACGAGGGCTACATCTCGGGGGAGACCCTGCGGGACGTGGCCGACCCCGACCACTTCGTGATCGTCTCCACCTGGGCCGACCGGGGGGCCTGGGAGCGGTGGGCCGCCTCGGAGGCCCGCCACCGGGTCATGGCGAACATCGCCCCCATGCTCGCCGAACCCGAGCGGATCACGGTGTGCGAGCCGGTGTGAGGCCGGCCCAGCCGGCCTCGATCCCCTCGCAGAAACGTCGCGCCGCCTCGGCCATGGCGGCCGGGTTGTACCCGCCCTCCAAGACCGCGAAGCAGTTCGCGCCGAGAGCCCGGGCCCGCTGCCCCACCATCCGGCCGATGGCGCCGTAGTCCTCGGTTTCCAGGAGTCCGCCCCAGTCCCGGGCGTGGCGGTCGAACCCGGCGGACACCGCGATCCAATCCCCTTCGAAGCCCGCGAGCGCGTTTGCTACCTGCCGCAGAAACTCGTCGCGGGTCATCCCCTCCGGGTTCCTGATCGCGACCCACGGTTCGCTCCCCAGGATGTTCACGGTGCCGTCCCCGAAGTGGAGATCGATGTCCAGGACGAGCGCCCGTTCCAGGTCCCCCGCGGCCCTGCGGTCGGCGAGGGCGATGGCCAAGTTGTTGAGGTAGCAAAACCCCCACGCCCGGTGCGCCGAGGCGTGGTGGCCCGGGGGGCGCACCAGGGCGAAGGCCGGCGCCTTCCGGGCCAACCGCGCCGCCTCGATCGCGCCCCCCGCCGCGAGCGCCGCGATCTCCCACACCCCGCACCGGCGCACCCAGTCCAGGTGGTCCGCCGTGTGGCACCGGAGAACGGCCTCCTCCGGGGCCGGCGAAGGCTCCACCCACTCCCCGAAGCCCTCCAGCGCCGCCACGGTCGGCTCGAGCCGACCGGCCCGCGCCGCAGGGTCCCCGGTGTACTCCTCGAGAAACCGCTCGCTCCAAACGATGTGCATGGGGACACCTCTTGAAGCCCAAAAGCGAGGAAACCGGAGGGGCCGGAGCCCCCCTCGATGCCCGAGCGGGTTCCCGCCTCCTGGGCGGGTAGAGCCCCCTCGGCCGTGCCTACCGCGAGGACCGCCCCACCTCCACAACTTCAGGTGAGCAGCCCACAACGATCCACGATTTACGATTCACGATTCCCGGCCCTATGCCGCCTAGCTGCCTAGCTGCCTAGCTGCCTAGCTGCCCAGCCGCCCAGCCTCCCAGCCTCCCAGCCGCCCAGCCGCCCAGCCGCCCAGCCGCCCAGCCGCGTCGCCGCCTAGCCGCCCAGCCGCCTCCACGCCTCCCAGTCCGGCTCGGGGTAGGTTTCGCGGCGCCAGCGAAGCCCCGCGTCCACGAGGGTGCCGGGGCCCGGCGCCGTAAAAAGCACCTCGAAAGCCCGGCGGAGAATCTCCAGATGCTGGTTTCGGTTCCCCGGCTCGCCCAAGGCGTGCCCGAAAGGGAACCGGAGGAACAGGGCCCGCGGCGGCGGCGTCTTCTCCGTGATCTGCCGCACGATCGAAAGGGCCACCGTGGCCACCCCGGCCGCCTCCACCGCCCGCGCCACCAGTCCCACGGACCGGTTGCAGATGCCTCAGGCGGGAACGAGGAGCGCGTAGTCCACCCCGGCGCGGGCGAGCCGCCCGGCCACCTCGGGTCCGGTCTTCCGGCGCAGGGTTTCCACATGGGGCCCGTCGATGTGCCCCATGAACGAATACGCCACCGGGTGAAGCGCCCCCACCGCGCCTGCGTCCACGGCCTCCCGGAGCCGCTCCACGGGGAGAACCAGGTTGAGGTCCTTCTCCGCGTCGGTGTGGTCGTAGTAGTCGTGGGTGATGGTGAGCGCCCCGGGCGAGGTATCCACGGGGATCTCCCGGAACGACGGGTCCCCGTCAGGGTCTGCCATGTCGAACGGCGGCTGGTCGCGAAGGTGCACGCCTCCGGTCGTGACGAGGGCCACGGTGGCCTCGGCCAGCGGCCGCCTCGCCGGCGTCCAGGGGACCCGATCCGGGTCCTTCTCGAGCCCTTGGGCCCACCGGGCGGCGAGCCCGGGAAACCGGGTGAACACCTTGGCGAGCATCCGGTCCTTCCATCCGCCCATCAGATTCCTCCTTCCGCGAGCCAGGCTTCCGCAATCCGCCGCGCGATCTCCGGGGCGTTGCCCCCGGCGCGGTTGTTCACGATCACCCCCACCTCGGCCCCCCGCTCCACGGCCTCCCGGGCGATGTGCACCGCGTCTTCCACCATTCCCGGGGTCATCATCCCTTCCACCATGTGGTTGAACGGAAACGCCCGGGCGTAGGCCTCTTCGTAGCGCATCCCCCTGGGGGTCATGAGTCGGAGGATCTGCCACCCCGAACCGCTTCGCACCCGCCGCCCGCCCCGGGCCCACTGGACCCGAAGGGGCGGGAGCCAGGTCCAATGGGAGAGCACCTGGCCCACCCCGTGGGCCGCCAGAACGTCGAACACCGGCGCCGAGAGGTACGCCTCGGTGCGCAACTCCACGTGGAACCGCCCGGTGGGCGGCAACGCCGCAAAAAACCGGTCGAGCGCCTCGGCCACCCGGCCGGGCGGCTCCCGGTCGCGGCTTCGCTGGTACTCCTGCTCGAACACCACGGCCCGGAGGGCCGGCCCCAGAAGCCCCTCGGCCGGCTCCCAGAACCGCCGCCGGAAGCCCTCGGCGTCGAGGTACGTTTCATTGGGCACGTAGCGCCCGCCCGCGCGAACCTTCTGGGCGAAGAACATCTGGGGGGCCTTGAGCACGAACCCCGCCCCCGCCGGGGCGAACTCCGCGTACCGCCGGAGCACCCGAAGCGTGGGCGTGGGCCGGCCGTCGTCCTCGAGGAGCGGGGCGTAGAACGTGTAATCGATCTCCAGCAGGTCGAAGTGCTCGAAGTACTCGGCCACGCTGTCCACCGGCAGCACCTCTTCCGTGAAGGTGCTTCCTCCTACGCGCTTTTTCCGGCGTTGGATCCGGCCCTCGTACCGCCCAGGGGAGTAGATCTGGCCGATCCACCCGGCGTACCGGTCGCTCGCCGTGCCCAGGTGGAGGCGCGGGTGGAGGCCCCGGAAGAGGTAACGGGCGGGATCGGCGGTGAGGGTCACGGCGGTGAACTCCTTACCAATACCTTCACAAGTATTGCCGGATGCGGGTGGGGGACTGGTTCCGGCCGGGCGCGAGTGCGGCACCCGATTCGCCGCGCCTTCGCATGCCTTTGCCGGCTCGGTCGGTCGAAGCGCCGGCAGCGGAAATTCCGAATCTTCCAAAGCAATCGAAGCGTCCTGGGGCGCGGCGACGTGAGGGGCCGCACCCGGCTCTCCACCAGCCCCCCACCCGCTGGGTTCCGTAGCAGCTACCGGAGGTCTGACAACACTTCCGTTGGTGTTAGTAGTAGCGGGGCGGCGAGGCGGCCGCGGGGCTGCAACTCCTCGCGTGTCCAACATCATCCCATGCACCAGACGGTTGTCCCGAATCGGCTCTGCCACCGTGGCGGTTCGGCACCGTTGCCGTCGGATGGTACACTCCGCGCTGGGAGATGGCGGCCCATCGATGAGGACGTCGTGCCCCGAAGGGGTTCCCCCAAGGTGGAACCGACAAGGACGCCGGACTCCCGGAGGTTTTTGGGCCGCCTCGCTGCCCGGCCGCCCCGCTGCCCAGCATCGCAGGGAACCCCGGCCCGGTCGGCCGCATCCAAGCAACGTCGGTAGCCGGTCCCCGGTCGGCGGTCTCCGGTCCCGTGGTCCAGACCGCGGTGGCCCACCGTGTGGCCGAGGCGGAAGTTATTGTTTTTGAAAACAGGCCGCGCCTCGCGGCCTACGGAGCTTCCAAGGAGGAAGCCGACGCCACCCGTTAGAGTAGCCGATCGATGGATCGGTTTCAGCCCGCGGAGAAGAACCGATGCCCGAACGTCCCGTGGATCCCGTGTGCCACATGGAGGTCGACCCCGAGGCGCCGCCGGGGGGAACGGCCGAACACGAAGGCACAACCTACTATTTCTGCAACCCCCGGTGTCGGGAGCGGTTCCAGGCCGACCCGGAATCCTTCCTCCGCCCGCCGCCGGGCCTGCCGGCCGACGAACCCGGCAAGAGCGTGGACCCCATCTGCGACATGACCGTGGACGAGGCGGCCCCGAAGGGGGGAACCGCCGACCACGCGGGCCGGCGCTACTACTTCTGCAATCCCCGGTGCCGGGAGAAGTTCCTGGCCGACCCCGAGGGGGTGCTCGCCGCGTTCCGGGCCCGGCAGGAGGCGCCCGCCGCCGAGGAGCCGACGGCCTCGGAGCCCCCCCCGGGCGGCAGCCTGGCCAAGGAGATCCTCGACCTCACCGGGATGAGCTGCGCCGCCTGCGCCGCCGCGATCGAGCGGAGCCTCGGCAAGACCCCCGGGGTGGCGAAGGCCAACGTGAACTTCGCAGCGTCGAAGGCCTACGTGGAGTTCGACCCCGCCCGGGCGAGCCGGGAGGCCCTGGTGGCCGCCGTGCGGGCGGCCGGGTACGACGTACGGGAGGAGGAGGCCCAGCGGCGGGCCGAACTCCACGTGACCGGACTCGCCACCGCGGCCGACGCCGAACGCCTCGAGGCAGCCCTCCGGGCGCTCGAGGGCGTGAACGACGTGCGCGTGGCGCTGGCCACCGGGACCGTGCGGGTCACCTACGACCCGAGACGCACCCGGGTGTCCCGGATGGTCGAGGCCGCCTCGCGCCTCGGCTACACGGCCTCTCCCGCCGAAGGCCGGGACGCCGAGGCCGAGCTGCGTGCCCGGGAGGTGCGCACGTTCCAGCTTCGGCTCGCCGCGGCCTGGGCCTTCGCCCTGCCCCTCCTTTACCTGGCCATGGGCCCCATGGTGGGCCTGCCGGCGCCGCCGTGGCCCGAGCAGACGCTGGCCTGGCTCCAGTTCGCCCTGTGCACCCCGATCGTGGTGGCGGGCTGGAACTTCTACGTGAACGGCGGCCGGGCGCTGTGGCACGGCGCCCCCAACATGGACAGCCTGGTGGCCATCGGCACGGGCACGGCCTATCTCTACAGCCTGTATCAGACCCTCTGGGGCGGCGGGCACCTCTACTACGAGACCGCGGGGCTTCTGATCGCTTTCATCCTGCTCGGGAAAACCCTCGAGGCCGTGGCCAAGGGCAAGACGAGCGAGGCCATCAAGAAGCTCATGGGGCTCCAGCCCAAAACCGCCCGGGTCGTTCGCGACGGCGCGGAGATCGAGATCCCGGTGGACGAGGTGGAGGTGGGCGACCGGGTGAGGGTGCGGCCCGGGGAGAAGATCCCGGTGGACGGCCGGGTCGTCGAGGGCCACTCGGCCGTGGACGAGTCCATGCTCACCGGCGAGCCCATGCCGGTGGAAAAGCAGCCCGGCGACGTCGTGATCGGCGGCACCGTGAACAAAACCGGCACCTTCGTGTTCGAGGCCACCCGGGTGGGGAGCGAGACCGCGCTCGCCCAGATCATCCACCTGGTGGAGGAGGCCCAGGGCTCCAAAGCCCCCATCCAGAACCTGGCTGACCGGGTGGCCCGGGTGTTCGTGCCGGCGGTGGTGGCGATCGCGGTGCTCGCCTTCCACGCCTGGATGACCCCGGCCGGGGCCGACCTCGGGCAGGCCCTGAGCGCCTTCATCGCGGTGCTCATCATCGCGTGCCCGTGCGCCCTGGGGCTCGCCACCCCAACGGCGGTCATGGTGGGCACCGGAAAGGGGGCGGAGCTGGGGATCCTCTTCAAGGGCGCGGCGGCCCTCCAGAGGGCCGGCGACGTGGACACCGTGGTGTTCGACAAGACCGGCACCCTGACCCGCGGGGAACCCGTGCTGACCGACGTGGTGCCCCTCTCCGAATCCGATGAGGCCGAGATCCTGACACTCGCGGCGGCGGCGGAGCGGCGCTCGGAACACCCGCTGGCCCGAGCCCTCCTCGACGCGGCCCAGGCCCGAGGGCTCACGCTGCCCGAGCCCGAGGCGTTCGAGGCGGTGCCGGGCGGGGGCATCCGGGCCCGGGTGGAGGCGCGCGACGTGCGCGTAGGCTCCCGGCGGTTTCTCGAGGCCGAGGGCGTGGACGTCCAGGGGACGGGGGAGGCCCTCGACCCCCTGGAGGCCGAGGGAAAGACCGCCCTTCTCGTGGCCGCAGACGGCCGGGTGCTCGGCGTCGTCGCCGTGGCCGACACCCCCAAGGAGCACGCCGCGGAAGCCGTGGCCGCGCTCCAGCGGCTCGGGGTGCGCACGGTGCTCCTCACCGGCGACAACCGGCGCACGGCGGAGGCCGTCGCCCGCCAGGTGGGCATCGGGGAGGTGCTGGCCGAGGTGTTGCCGGCCGACAAGGCGGCCCGGGTGCGGGAACTTCAGGCCGCGGGGCGGGTGGTGGCCATGGTGGGCGACGGCATCAACGACGCCCCGGCGCTGGCCCAGGCCGACCTGGGCATCGCGATCGGAAGCGGTACCGATGTGGCGATCGAGTCGGCGGACGTGGTGCTGGTGCGCGACGACCTGCGGGACGTGGTGCGGGCCATGGATCTCTCGCGCTACACCCTGCGCAAGATCCGCCAGAACCTCTTCTGGGCCTTCGTGTACAACACGGTGGGCATCCCCATCGCGGCCGGGGTGCTCTACCCCTTCACCGGGTGGCTCCTCAACCCGGTGATCGCCGGTGCGGCCATGGCGTTCTCGAGCGTGTCGGTGGTGACGAACTCGCTCACCATGCGCCGGTACCGGCCGCCGCTGTGACGGGGAACGCTGGAAAGCTGGAAGGCGAGAAAGCTGGAAAGCTCGAACGCACCCGCTTCACTCCGGGTGATCCGAGCGTCCGAAAAACAGGGAAAACGTGGCGCTGAGCCTTGATTCAAAGGCAACCCCGATGCCACAGTACCCCACGGCTGGAGGGCGGACCGAGGGGGTCGGAACCCCTTGCGCGCGCTCCTCCGCGTTCGGACCACCCGAACCGAGAAAGGAAACGCCATGAACCGGCGCTACGTTCATCTCTTGTTCGTCCTCGTGTGCGCGGGGATCCTGTTCGTGTTGTTCCGCGCCCCGCCGGTCTCGACCCCGCGCCTACCGGCCGACGCCACCCACGCCGACCGGAAAAACTACCCGGCCTGCCCGGGCTGCCACGGCCCCGGGGCCGAGGCCGCCATGCCCGAGGATCACCTGGGCCCCAACGCGGAGGTCCGCCCCGACCACCTGAAGTGCTACTTCTGCCACAAGCCGCAGGACGGGTAGGACGTGCGGACGGAGGACCGCGCGGACGCTGGGACGCGCGGACGTGCGAACGGACGACCGTGCGGACGCTGGGACGCGCGGACGTGCGGACGGAAGACCGTGCGGACGCTGGGACGTGCGGACGGAACGTCCTAACGTCCTAACGTCCCACCGTCCTAACGTCCCAGCTTGTCACCCAAATCCAGCACCTCGCGTCGGCCCACCGGCACCCAGCGGTCGGTGTCGCCCTCCCGCTCGAACTCCACCCGGAGGATGCCGTCGGAACCCGGCTGCCAGGGTTTGCGGTAGAGTTCCTCCAGGGTGAGCGCCCGGCGGAAGAACAGCTCGTAGGGGTAGCGCACCGCGGCGCGGCCTCCGGCGGCGGCCTCCTCGCACTCGGGCGGCCCGTACACCCGGTACGCCTGCCCGGGCCCCCGGTGGCAGGCGTGGGCCCCGAGCTCGAAAAAGACCGTCTCCTCCACGCCGGCCGGGGCTTCGGCCGTGGAGGTCCGGATCGCCTCCTGCTCGGTGTTCAGCGCCTCCCGGTAGGCCCGGGCCGCCTCCTCGAGCCCCGGAGGGCACGGGGCCGCCCCGGCCGCGGCCGCACCCAGCACCACGCCGAGCAGCAACCCGAGGCCCCGTTGCAAACCGTTTCCCCGCCGCGCCGTCATCCGGTCTCCTCCTTGAGCCCGTACCGTTCCCGGACCCGGAAACTGAGTTCGCGCAGGAGTTCGTAGCAGGCCTCCACGGTGGCCTCCTTGTCCGGGTTCACCAGGGCGCAGGTGGCGGGGAGCAGGAGGCTCCGGGGCAGCAACACCTCCCGGGTAAGGCCCGCGGGCTCCAGCGCGTCCCAAAGCCGCTCCAGGTGATCCAGGAGCGCGGTCAGATCCGTGGCCCGGTACTCGTCGTAGTTGGCCGGCACGATGCCCCACCCGATCACCCCCCCGGAGTCCAGGAACCGCCGGAGGCTCGGGGCGTAGTTCACGAACCGCTCCCCGCTGCCGAAGGCGTTGAAGCTCAACACGTCCATGGGGGTGTTGAGCAGGAAATCCCAGTCGGGGTTTCCGCACAGGTGGACGCCCCGGCGCCCCTCGATCAGCGAGAAGAACGTGTCCAGATCCTGCCGGGCCTGGGTGTCGGTGTACCCGGCCAGGGCCGAGAACAGGAACTCGAGCCCCGGCTCGTCCACGAACATGAACGCGTTGGGGTTCTTGGCCCGCAGCTCCTGGCCCATCACGTTCACCTTCCGGGCGAGGAACTCGATCAAGAGCCCCCGCACCTCGTCGTCGTAGATCAGCGGCCGGTCGGATTCGTCCTTCACGCTGAACCCGAACGAGATCGGCCCCTCCATCTGCCCCCGGATCGCCGGGCGGTCGCCCAGATCGAGCTCGAGGAACCGGCGGTAGACCACCGAGTACCGCTCCGAAAGGCGGTAGAGATCGGGGTCGTCCATCCGTTCCAGGAACGCCGGGAGCTCCTCGTAGAACCGCTCGGTGGAGAAGTCGATCCGCCGGTTCTCCTCGTCGATCCGCACCCCGGGGAAGTTCTCGGACACCTGGACGTACATGTCCTCGTAGTAGGAGAGCCGGGGCAACTGGGGCCAAAAGGGGATGTCCAGGCTCAGGGCGAGCTCCAGGGCCCGGTCCACGTCGGTGTGGGGCAAAATGCCCATGGCGGTGGTGAGGCAGTTTCCGGGAATCGGCACGGTGGGACTCCTTGCACGTAACTTCCGCTAGGCGGCTGGGCGGCTAGGCGGCTAGGAACATTCGGGATTCCAGCGTCGGCGGCTGTCCCAACCTGTGGGAGCAGCTTTCGTACCAGGGGTCAGAAATCAGAGGTCAGAAATCAGAGAACCCCTGTCCTCTGTCGTCTGGCATCTGGCACCTGACACGGCCGCCGCTCCTACCCGCGGGCCATGACTCGGGCGTTACTGTCATGCACAGTGAGGCCCCAAAGGGGACCTGGGAAGCTACCATCCTACCCCGGTCCGGGCCGAAACGCACACCGGACCGGTCCCGGATCGGGTTCACCCCCCTCGTGGTGCGGTGGCGTGGAACCGCCCGGTTCCGGTACTCTTGCGCAGAGCCGTCCCGGCCCCGATCGCTCCCGGGAGCCATCGAGACCCGTGTTCGCCATGACCACCCGCGAGGAGCCACGGCCAGGTGACCCCGTCGGAATCCAGAGGCTTTTCGCCTCCCAGCTTCCCAGCCCTCGAGCCGCCCAGCATAGGATGACCGTCCTCGACCGCTACCTCCTTCGGCTGTCTCTGCCCACCCTGGCCGTGAGCCTGGTGGTGCTCGCGTTCGTGCTCGTGATGCACCGCATGTTCCTCCTGGCCGACCTGGTGGTGGCCCGGGGCGTGCCCCTCGGCACCGTGGCGCGCCTCATGGGCCTGGCGCTCCCGGCGCTCCTGCCGCTTCTCTTGCCGGTGAGCCTGCTGGTAGCCGTGCTGCTCGCGGCGGGCCGCTTGAGCCTCGACAACGAGGCCGTGGCCCTGCGGGCCCTCGGCGTGAGCCTCGCCCAAACGCTCCGGCCGCTCGGGCTCCTGAGCCTCGCCGTGGCGGTGCTGGCCGCGGCGGTGAGCCTGTGGGGCCAACCGGCGGCCGCCCGGGCCTTCCGGCAGGAGCTTTACGACGCCGTCAAGAACCGGGTGGGGCTCATGGCCCAGGCCGGCGCGTTCACCGAGGTGGCCCCCGGCATCACCCTTTACGCGGGCGAAAGCCGGGACGGCGGCCGGGAACTCGAGGACCTCTTTCTCGTGGTGGAACGCGGCCCGAGACCGGTCTGGGTCGCGGCTCGGCGGGGACGGCTCTGGGCCGAGGGGCGGCGGCTTGCCCTCGACCTCGAGGAGGGGGAGGCCCACGAGTCCCAGGGCCCCGGCAAACCCTACCGGCGGGTCCGGTTCCGCCGGTACCGGGTGGACCTGCCCCTGCCGAGCGTGACCCCCGACCCCGACGTGGAGGAACTGCCCACCCCGGCCCTGTGGGCCGCCGGGGCCCGGGGCGACAGGGAGGCCCGGTTCGAGCTCCACCGCCGGCTCTCCGTGCCCGTGGGGTGCGTGCTGCTCGGGCTCCTGGGCGGGAGCCTCGGGTTCCACCACTCCCGGTTCGGCAAGGGCCGCGGCTACGTGCTGGCCCTCGGGGTTCTGGTGATCCATTACGCGCTTCTCACCGCGGCCAAGGCCCTGGCCCGGTCCTCCGCGTTCCCGCCCGAACTTGCCGTGTGGGGCGGCATCGCCGTGCTCGCCGGGCTCACCGCGTTCGCCTGCCACCGGAAAAACCAGGACCGGCCCCTGCCCCTGGAGGAGGGGCTCGAGGGGGCGTGGCTCGCGCTACGCGCTCGGCTTCGCAGGGAGGGGCAGCCGTGAAGGTGGTGGACCGGTATCTGGCGGCCCGGTTCTGGGCGGTGTGGGCCCCCGTGGCCGCGGGGTTCCTCGCGCTTTTCCTCGTGGTCGAGGTGTTCGAAAAGCTGAGGCTGATTCTCAAGTATTCTCCCCAGCCCTCGGACATGGCGCTGTTTTTCGCGGCCAGGGTGCCCTGGATGCTCACCCAGATCCTGCCTATGACCGGGCTCTTGGCCACGGCGTTTGCGCTAACGGGGCTCGCCCGCCGGGGGGAACTCGCCGCCCTTCGAGCCGGGGGGCTTTCGCTTCGCCGGCTGGCCGTGCCGTTCGTGGGCGCGGGGCTCGTTCTCACCGCGGGCCACGCCGTGCTCCAGGAACTCGTGGCTCCCCGGGGGTTCGCGCTGGCCCACGAGATCAAGAACGTCCGGATCAAGGGAAAATCCGCCGCGAGCCTGGTGCGCACCACCGACGTGTGGCTTCGGGTGCCGGGGGGCTTCCTCTACGTGAACCGGATCGATCCCGGGGGGAACCGACTCGAGGGCGTCGAGTGGGCGCGGGTGGAGGGGGGTGCGATCCGGGAACGGCTCACGGCCGCCTCGGCCCGCTGGACCGGGGAAACCTGGGTGCTCAAGGCCGGGGAGCGGCGGCAGTTCGACGGGGAGGGCGGATTCGGGCCCGAACCGTTCGACAGCCTCGCCTGGGACCTCGGGGTGCGGCCCGAGGACCTCGTGATCGAGGACCTCTCGGCCGACGCCCTCACCTGGCGGGACCTCCGGCGCCGGATCGCGCGCTACCGGGCCCGGGGCTTCGACACCCTGGACCTCGAGGTGAGCCTCTGGGCCAAAACAGCCCTCCCCGCGGCCACGGCGCTCCTGCCGTTCCTGGGGTTCGCGTTCTGCGTGGGCGGCCCGCCCCGGGCCTCGGGCCACCGGGGGTTCCTCGCGGCGCTCGGGGCGGCCGTGGCCTTCGGCCTCGCCCAGGCGGTGTTCCTGGCCCTCGGCCGCACGGGCGCGCTGCCGCCGCCGCTCGCGGCCTGGCTCCCGGTGGCGGCCTTCGCTTTCGCGGGTGCGTGGAGCCTACGACGGGCAGAAATGGTGTAACGGGTGGCCACCGGGGGAAGCCCAAGGCCCGGCCCGCTCGCTCCGACTACCGAAGGTTCGCCCGAACCCACTCCACGAGCGCCGGCAGGGGCATGGCCCCGCTCTGCCGGGCCACCTCGGAGCCACCGCGGAAAAGAATCAGGGTGGGAACGGCCTGGATGCGGTACCGGCCCGCGAGGCTGGGCTCGGCCTCGGTGTTCACCTTGGCCACCCGCACCTGGGGCTCCAACGCGGCCGCGGCCTGTTCGAGAACCGGTGCCATCATGCGGCACGGCCCGCACCATGGGGCCCAAAAGTCAACGAGCACCGGAAGGCTCGCCTTCTCCACGTGGGCGGGGAACGACCCCTGGGAGAGCTCCACCGGCTGCCCGGTGAACAGGGGACTCCGGCATCGGCCGCACACGGGCCGCTCTCCAAGGCGCCCGGCGGGCACCCTGTTCAGCGTGGAGCACGAGGGGCATGCGATCAGAACCGGATCGGACATCCCTCTCCTCTCGCTGGAAAGATCGGAACCTCGAACGACGGAAAGTTCCCTTTCGCCGCCTGTCGGCGCTGGCAGCGCCTCGCTCCCGCAGGCGTTCCGGCGAACATTGCGGTCGAAAAGATAAGACGAGGTTTCGGGGCGGCAAGGGCCGACGCTCGCACGGCGGGCGCAGGCCGGCGCTCCAACCCCGCCCCACCCTGCTGGTTCCCGGCGGTGCGCCGGGGCCCCGGACGATCCTTGCGCTGTTACGGGTGCTCCAACACGACCCGGTCGACGGTTTCGAGGAGCTCGGGGAGGTCGGGTTTGCAGATCTGGGCGGTGGCGCCGAGGGCTTCGCCCTTTCGGCGCATCTCTTCGTGGATCATGGAGGAGTAGAGGACCACCGGGAGGCGGCGCAGGGCCTCGTCGGCCCGGGTCCGGCGCAGGAGGTGGTGCCCGTCCATGCGCGGCATCTCGATGTCGGACACGACGAGATCCGGCCGGGGGGAAGCCTGCAGCCGTTCCCAAGCCGCCTGGCCGTCCGCCACGGCCTCCACCGTGTAGCCCGCCGCCTCCAGGCGCGAGCACAGGAGTTTCCGCACGGCCCGGGAGTCCTCGGCCACGAGCACCCGCTTCCCCCTGCGGCGCTCGTCGAGGGGAAGCGCGGCGGCCGCCTCCTCCTGGGGGGAGATCTCGGCCACGATGGTCTCGAAATCGAGAAGGAGGAGGATGCGGTCCCGGTTCTCCCCGAGCCGCAGGATGCCCACGGCGGCCTTGGACGCGGCCAGGCTCCCCTTCTCCACCGACTCCAGGGCGCCCCACCCTGTGCGGTGGATCCGCTCGACCCCGTGGACCAGGAACCCCACGGTCATGCGGTTGAACTCGGCCACGATGATCCTGGTCCGGCGCGGATCGGGCTGGGCGACGCTCCCCAACCATTGGCCCAGGTCCACCAGGGGAATCACGGCATCGCGATTGCGGAACATGCCGACCACGCAGGGGTGGGCGTGGGGGATCGGGGTCGGCTCCACCGGCCGGACGATCTCGCGGACCTTGGCCACGTTGATGGCGTAGGCGCGGCCGTCCACCCAGAACTCCACCACCTCGAGCTCGTTGGTGCCGACCTCGGTCAAAATGCTCGCGAGCCCCTGGGTCATGGCGCTGCCTCCGCGGAAGACGGGGGACCGAAACCGCCCTCCTTCCATCGGCACCAGGGTCGGGGACCTTGATCGGGGATCCGACCTCGACGCAACTTCCGGCTACGAGGTTCGGAGGCTAGGAAGCTGGGAAACTAGGAGGCTGGGACGCTAGGACGCGAAAATCCTTTGGGATTCCAGCGCCGGCGGCTGTCCCAACCTGTGGGAGCGGCTTCCGTACCAGGGGTCAGAATTTAGAGGTCAGAAGTCAGAGAACCCCTGTCCTCTGTCGTCTGACCTCTGGCACCTGACACGGCCGCCGCTCCTACCCGCGGGCCCTGACTTGGGCGTTACGGTCGTGCACAGTGGGATCCCAAAGGGGCCCTGGGAAGCCTCCAGGTAACTTCGGTCCGCGGTCGCCGGTCGGCGGTCTTCGGTTCCGTGGCCCAAGCGTCCGTATCCCGCCGACTCGGACGATGCGGAAGTTACTGTTCTTGCAAACAGGCCTCGCCCCGCGGCCTACGGGAGCTTCGAGCCTTCCAGCTTTCCAGCCTTCTAGCCTTCTAGCCGCCCAGCCACCTCACTCCGGCTGCCAGATCACGGCCAGCACCTTCGCGGGCTGGTCGCCGTGGCAGGTGACCCGGTGGGGCAGGCTCGCGTCGTAGAGGATGGAGTCGCCGGGTTCCAGCACGTCGGTGTGGCCGGCCAGATGCACCTCCATCCGGCCCTCGAGAACCAGGAGGAACTCCTCGCCCTCGTGGACCGAGGGCTTGGGGTGGGGCACCGTGGGGGGTTCCAGGGTGATCAGGAAGGGTTCGATGTGGCGGTCCTTTTTGCCGAACCCCAGGGACTCGTAGGTGTACCCGTACGAAACCCCTTCCCGCGAGGCGAACCGGGACACCTGGCGGCTTTCGCCTTTGCGCACGATGGTGTAGGGGTCCCGGGCTTCCTCGCCCCAGAGTTCCCCCAGGGGCACGCCCAGGGCGTGGGCGATCTTGCCCAGGGCCCCCAGCGGCGGGCTCACCAGGTGGTTCTCGATCTGGTTCAGCAGGGCCGACGTGTATCCCGTGCGATCCGCGAGCTCCTGCAGGCTCAGGCCGGCCCGCTCCCGTACCTGGCGGATCCGCTCGCCCACCGTGGTTTCGCTTCGTTCGGCCATGGTCTGGACCTCCGGGGAAGGCACTCGAAGGGCACCGGGTTATGGCTTCTTACGCCCCCGCCTGCGACGCCCCGACCTCCAGGGCCTTGCGGTTCAGGGGGATCAGCTTGTGGGCCTTTTCGGGGAGCACCTCAGCCAGGGCCTCGGCAACCGCGTCCACGGGCACCACCCCGCTCGCCGTCACGTAGGCCCCCAGCGCGATCATGCTCGCGGTGCGCGGGTCGCCGAGCTCCCGGGCGAGGTCGTTACAGCGCACCCGAACCGCACGCACGTCGTCGCGCTGGAAGGCGTCGTCCGAGACGATAGAGGCGTTTATCACCACGACCCCGCCGGGCCGCACCCGCGGGCCAAACTTCACTACCGAGGGCTCGTTCATCGCCACGAGTCCCAGGGGCCGGGCGGTCACGGGACTGCCGATCTCCCGGTCCGACAGGGTCACCGTGCAGTTGGCGGTGCCGCCCCGCATCTCCACCCCGTAGGCCGGGAAAAAGGTCACCCGCAGCCCGTGGCGGAGCCCCGCCACGGCCAGGAGATTGCCGATCATCAAGATGCCCTGCCCGCCGAACCCCGCCATGATCACGTCGTGGTGCATCGGTCGCTGTCCTATGTGGTTGCTGCTGGAAGGCTAGAAGGCTGGGAAGCCGGAACGCCAAAACCTCTCGTGGTCCCCGCTTCCCAGCCACCTCCGCTCGTCCGGGGACCGGCCCCGCGGCCTCGCGTGGGCGGCCATCCCGTCCTCCTCAGAGCGCGTCCTTGCCCTTGCGCTCCTTGAACACGCCCAGCGGGAAGTAGGGGATCATCTCCCGCTCGATCCGCCGCACGGCGTCCAGGGGCTTCATGCCCCAGTTCGTGGGACACGCCGAGAGGATCTCCACGAACCCCATGCCCTTTTCCTCGAGCTGGGTCTCGAACGCCTGGAACACGGCCTTGCGGGCCTTGGCGAGCCGCGCCGGGGTGTCCACGGCCACCCGGGCCGCAAACCCCACCCCCTCCAACTGGGCGAGCATCTCGGTCATCTTGATGGGGTAGCCGTCCTGCCCGAACTCCCGACCGTAGGGGCTGGTGGTGGTCGGCTGGCCCAGCAGGGTGGTGGGGGCCATCTGGCCGCCGGTCATGCCGTAGACCGTGTTGTTCACGAAGATCACGCTCAGGTTCTCGCCCCGGTTGGCGGCGTGGATGATCTCGGCCGTGCCGATGGCCGCCAGATCGCCGTCGCCCTGGTAGATGAACACGAACTTGTCGGGGTTCGTGCGCTTGATCCCCGTGGCCACGGCCGGCGCCCGGCCGTGGGGCGACTCGACCACGTCGATGTCGAAGTAGTCGTAGAGGAACACGCTGCACCCCACCGAGGCGGCTGCGATCGTGCGTTCGCGCACCCCGAAGTGGTCGATCGCCTCGGCCACGAGCCGGTGGATTACCCCGTGGTGGCACCCCGGGCAGAAGTGGAACGGTTTGTCGGTGAGGCTCTGGGGCTTGGTGAACACGGCCTTCATGCCGCCTCCTCCCCGGCGGGCAGCCGGCGCACGATCTCCTCGTAGATGTCGTCGGGGCTCGGCAGGTATCCTGGCGGGTACCCCGCGAAATGGACGGGCACCCGGCCTTCCACCGCGAGGCGCACGTCCTCCACCATCTGGCCGGTGTTGAGCTCCACGGTCAGGAGGGGCACCCCCTGCTCCGCCACCTGCCGCACCGCCTCGTCGGGAAACGGCCACAGCGTGATCGGCCTTACGTACCCGACCCTTCGGCCCTCGTCGTTTAGCCGGTCCACCGCGCTCTTGGCGATCCGGGCGGCCGAGCCGAAGGCCACCACCGCGATCTCGCAGCCCTCCGGCACCTTGACCTCGGCCCGGGTCTCCTTTCGCTTGATCTCCTCGTACTTCTGGGCGAGTTTCCAGTTGTGCTCGGCGAGCTCCCCGTCCCCCAGGTACAGCGACTTGATCCGGCGGCCCGGCCGGCCCGCCGCGCCCGTGGCGGCCCACTCCTCCTTGGGGAACGCCTGGGGCTCCGGCTCCCATTCCTCCAGGGGTTCCTTCATCATGCCCACCATGGCGTCGGCCAGGAGCATCACAGGGGTCCGGTACTCGTCGGCCAGGTCGAAGGCCAGGATCGTGAGATCGTACATCTCCTGGACCGAGGCCGGGGCGAGCACGATGGTACGGTAGTCGCCGTGGCCCCCGCCCCGGGTGGCCTGGAAGTAGTCGCCCTGGCTCGGGGCGATGCCCCCCAGCCCCGGCCCCGAGCGCTGCACGTTCACGATGACGCCGGGGATCTCGCTCCCGGCCATGTAGCTGATGCCCTCCTGCTTCAGGCTGATGCCCGGGCTCGAGGAGCTCGTCATGGCCCGCTTGCCGGTGGCCCCCGCGCCCAGGAGCATGTTGATCGACGCGATCTCGCTTTCGGCCTGTACGAACTGCCCGCCGACCCGGGGGAGCACCCCGCTCAGGTACTCCGGGATGTCGCTCTGGGGGGTGATGGGGTACCCGAAATAGTACCGGCACCCGGCCGCCACGGCGGCCTTGGCTATGGCCACGTTGCCCTTTTCGAAGCTCACCTTGCGGTCGCTCATTTCCAAACCTCGATCACCACGTCGGGGCACATGCGGGCGCAGATCGCGCAGCCGGTGCAGGCCTCCGGGTCCTTGAGCCCGACCGGCTGGTATCCCTGGGGGTTCAGGCGGTCGGTGATCTCCAGGCACTCCCGGGGGCAGAACTCCACGCAGATGCCGCAGCTTTTGCAGCGCTCTTCCCGTATCACCAGTTTGGGCATGCTTCTCCTCCACGGCTTGGAGCCGCGGACCTTACCAGCCGAGCGGTTGGGGTGTCAATCGGCCTGGCCCTCCGAAACCCAGCATTTCATATCATCAAACCCCACGCCGGACCGCCTGCACAAAAGGCGGTCGTGAACCCCTTTACAAGTGGGGCCGACCTGCTATGTTGGATTTTCAGAACTTTGTTTCACACAGCGAGCGACACGCTTCATCTAGGAGGTGGACCATGGCCCGACGCGCATCGACCCGCGCCCCGAAGATCCGAGCCCCCTTGCCCGTGATGATGCGGCTCAGGGGCCTTGCGCCCGAGGTCGCCCGGTTCGTGACCGAGGTGGGGGAGTCGGTGGAGGCGGTGCCCTGCGGGAACGCGGTTTGCGCCCTCGTGGGGTCCCCGCCCGACGAGTTCCGGATCGTGTGGATCGACGCCGGCGGTCGCCGGTGCCTCGACGACGAGGTGCCCCCCGAGCGCCTGGAAGAGATCCGGGCCCGGATCCGGGAGGCCTACTTCCACACGCCCTGGGACGTGCGGTACCTGAGCGAGGCAGGAAAACGCACGTTTCTCGTGGCCGTGTCGGACGAACTGGCCCAGGCCGTGCGAGAGGCCTGCGGCGCGGCGTTGGCGTAGGGGAAGTTGGGCCGACGGGCCGATCGCCGCGAACCGGGTTGGCGGAACCGAACGGCCCCGGGAGGTTCGTGCTACGAGCGGGTTTGGCCGCGGATGAACTCCGATAGGGGCTGATTTCTCGGGTTTATCTGTGGAAATCCGTGTCCATCTGTGGCTCTCCCCCTTCCCGATTCAGGTCCGCTCCTCCCCCGTGTCCGGGTCGATCCGGAGCGAACCCCACCGCAGCGCCCCCACCCGGTCCGGGGGCACGGGCGTTCGCATCCACCACCCGTCGGGGTCCACCCGGCTCACCGCCCCGAGCCCCAGGCACCACCCCGCCCGGTCCAGCACCCCCACGAGCCGCCCCGGGAGGGGCCGGCCCATGCCGTAGACCGGCAGATCCGGGGAAACGCGAATCTCCCCGGCGCCCTGGAAGTGACTCCGGAACCGGGCCGCCCGCGAGGCGGCCCGCTCTTCGAAGGACCTCTCCCGCACCCCCTCCGGCGGCGACCGCCGCACCACCCGAAACCGGGGATCCCGTTCCATCGGGCCCGCAACGGGCTCGAGTTCCCGGTCCCGCTCCAAGGCCACCACAGCGCACGGGGCCAGGGCCTCGGCCTTCCAGGTCTTGAGCGCCACCCCGCCCTCCGAGGGCGCCACGAGCCCGGTGGTGTCCACCACGATCCGCCGGCACCCCCGTTCCCGGGCCCGGGCCGCGAGCTTCGTCACCCCGACCACGGTGGGGAGCATGTGGCCCCGGGGGCTCGTGCTGCCCACGAACCACCGGGCCTCCACCCGGGGTTCGCCCCCCTCCCCACAGATCACCAGGCTCTGGACCGTGGGCGGCCCCCAGGCGCCCTGGCCCACGTCGGCATCGACCCACCCCACCCGCTCCCCCGCCCGGGTCCAAGCCTCCACGAGGGTGCGGACGGTCGTGGTCTTCCCCCGGTCGGTGCGGCCGATCACGAGCACCGTGGGGGCCTCGCCCACAAGTTCGGCGATCTGTCGCCCGCTCCTGGTCATCGGGCCGCCCCCCGGGCCAACACCTTCCCCAGTTCGAACGCCTCCCGGTTCGCCTCGAACCCCGGCAGCCGCTCCCGTACCGTGTCGAGAAGCGCCTCGTCCGGCACCGGCAGGTTGCCCAGGGCCGCCGCGAGCCCCAGGGCGATCACGTTCACCTGCCGCAGCGACCCGAACCGCTCCCGGCAGGCCGCCTCGAGCCCCACGAAATGCACCCGCGGCGTGACCCGTTCGATCCCCTCTCGGATGCTCTCCAGGCTCGGGTAGGCGGCCGTGCCGAGCCGCACCGCCGTGGGCACACGGGGCGCGGTTTCGCTCACGACCACCGTGTCGGGGTTCATGAGGGGAAGCGACCGCAGGGCCTCCAGGGGCTCGAGGGCCAAGACCAGGTGTGCCCCGCCCCGGGGGATCAGCCCCGAGAACGCCTGGCACCGGGGATCATCGAGCTCGGCCCCCTCGAGAAC
Organism: Deferrisoma palaeochoriense; assembly: GCF_054656955.1. Lineage (NCBI taxonomy): Bacteria > Pseudomonadati > Thermodesulfobacteriota > Deferrisomatia > Deferrisomatales > Deferrisomataceae > Deferrisoma > Deferrisoma palaeochoriense. Next base: position 11,393 of record NZ_BAAHXI010000023.1, on the reverse strand, counting down.
CCGGTAGCGCACGTGGGACGTCACCCGGCCCTCCCGCTGGGCCCCGCCCCGGCGCTCGGCGCCCGTGACCTCGACCCCGGAGCGCAGGGCCGCGAGCTTCAGGAGCGTGCCCAGGGTGATCACGCCCTGGCCCCCGATGCCGGCGATCAGGATGTCGTAGCGCCTCATGCCGCCCCCTTTCGCCGGATCCGGGTCGTGGTGATGGCCGAGTTGGGGCAGATCTCCTCGCACACCCCGCAGCGCTGGCACAGCCCCGGGTCGATGACATAGACGGGCCCGTCCGGGGTCTCCTCCTCCCGGATCGCGGGGCAGGCGAGCTCCCGGTAGCACCGGTGGCAGCGCTGGCAGCGCTCGGGGTCGAGGTCCACCCACTCCTCGGCGGCCGGCGGGGCGAGCTTCCGGCGGCGCTCGGCCTGCAGCGCGCACTCGCCCTCCACCACGATCACCCGCACGCCTGACCCCGAAAGGGCCTCCCGCAGGAGCACCTCCAGCGGCCGCACCCGGAACGCATCGGCCCGCCGCACCCACTCCACCCCGAGGCTTCGGACGAACCCCACGAGTTCCACGGCCTTGCGGGGGGTGCCGTCCACCAGCCGGTCGGTGGTGGGGCTCGGCTGGTGCCCGGTCATGGCGACCCACCGGTTGTCGAGGATGAGGAGCACCAGGTCCGCCCCGTTCTGCACGGCATTGAGCAGCGTGGGCACCCCCGAGTGGAAGAACGTGGAGTCCCCCACCAGGGCCACCACGGGCTGGTCGGTCACCTGGGCCACGGCCTGGCCGCTCCCGGCGCCGCAGTTCATGCAGGTGACCCAGTCCGACACCCGAAACGGCGGGAGCACCGACAGGGTGTAGCACCCGATGTCCCCGGCGAACACGGTGTCGGGCCCGGCGGCCTGTTTGAGGGCGTAGTTGGTGCCCCGGTGGGGGCACCCGGGACAGAACGCCCCCTGCCGGGGGGGCACCTCGGCCGCCACTGCCTCCCACGCCTCGGCCCCCCTCGTGCGGGACGCCGGCACCGGCCGGCCCAGGGCCTCGGCCAGGCCGTCCACCACCCGGTCCACGTCGATCTCGCCCGCGGCCGGGAAGAGCTCCTTGCCGACGATGGGCGTGCGCACCCCGGCGTCGTAGGCCCACCGCTTCGCCTGGAACTCCAGGAACCCCTCGAGTTCCTCCACGAACACGGCCCGGTCGAGCCCGGCCAGAAACCGGGTGACCACCCCGGGATCCAGCGGGTAGCTCAGCCCCACCTTGAGCACCGGCACGTCCCGGAGCCCCAGGATCTCCAGGGCCTCCATGGCGTAGGCGAAGAGAAGCCCCGAGCACACGAGGCCCACCCGGCCGCTCCCGGGAATCACCCGGTTGAGCCCCAGGCTCGCGGCGTCGGCCCGCAGCCGCTCCACGTTCGCGAGGCAACGGCCGTGGTTTTTCACCGCGGAGTCGAAGAGGTTGAGGAACCGCTCGGGGTTTCGCTCGAACCGGCCCCGGTAGGTCACACGCTCCGGCAGCGTCCCGAGCCGCAGGGTACCGATGTTGTGGCAGAGCTTGGAGGGGGCGTTCACCACGAACGGCAGGTCGTAGGCCTCCGAGAGCTCGAAGGCCCGGCGGGTCATCTCCTTGGCCTCCTGGATGTCGGCCGGCTCGAGCACGGGCAGGTGGGTGTGGAGGCTGTACCACCGGTCGTCCTGCTCGCCGGTCGAGCTCGTGGCCCCGGGGTCCGACCCCAACACCACCACCATGCCGGCCCGCACCCCGGTGTACCCGGCGAAGTGGAACGGCTCGGCGGCCACGTTCATGCCCACGTGTTTCATGGCCACCATGGAACGCACCCCGGCCCACGAGGCCCCCATGGCCCCCAGGGCGGCCACGTGCTCGTTGGTGCTGATCTCGGCGTAGAGCCCCGGGAACGCGGCCCGGAGATCCTGGAGCGCGGTGCCCACCTCGCTCGCGGGGGTGCCCGGGTAGGTGGAGAAGTACCCGAGCCCGGCCTCGAGCCCGCCCCGGGCCAGGGCCTCGTTGCCCATGGCCAGGATGGCCCGGCCGGCCTCGGCCGATGCGAGCGGGTTCACGGCCCGGCATCCAGGGGCTCGATCTCGGCCCCGTGGCGAAGGATCCGAAGGCCCTCCACGGCGACGGCCTCCTCCCCGGCCGGCAGGATCCAGCGGGTCACCCCGGCCTCGGCGAGCGCCCGGGCCCGGGCCCGTTGGGCCGGGGTGGAAAGCCGCCCCGTGGCCCAGAGCTCGAGGCCCACGCCGGCCCGCCGGAGTTCCCGGGCCAGCACCAGGGGATCCAGGAAATACACCGGCGCGTCCCCCGGGTCCCCCAGGCGCCCGGTCAGAAGGAGAAGCCCCCGGCACCCCAGGGCCTCGGCCCCCCGGGCCTCGGCCAAGAGCGCCGCCCGGTTCCGGTCGCGGCACACGAGCGGCACCACCACCGGCCGCTCGGGCCGGTCGAGGAGGACGCCCGCCGCGAGCGCCAGGGGGTGCACGCCCTCCCCCGGGTCGTCGAACGCGACCCCGACGCCTTCGGGGAGCCCCCGGAGGCGTTCCCACACCGCCCCGGCCCCGTCGGCCGACGACACGGCTCCCACGGCCACCCACCGTTCGGCGCTCATCGTCCCCTCCCTCCCGTGGACCGGGGCCGCCGGGCCGGCGGCGCGGGCGTCCGGGCCCGCTCGAACGCCTCGGCCCGGCCCAGGGCCTCCAATCGCTCCCAGATCAGCTCCCACACGCAGTCGCGGCCCGGGTCTGCCTCGCAGCCTCCGCCGTTGGCGTCTTCGCACGGCCCGTTCCGAAGGCTTTTCGGACAGCCCGTGACCGGGCACAGCCCGGCCGTCTCGTTGAGGAGGCACTCCCCGCACAGGGCGCACTGCTCGTGGAACACCCCCACCCTCTCCACCGTACCTACGAAATGGGCGTCGAGCCCGGCCACCACGGGCTTGCCCACGAGCTCCGCGACGGCCTGGGCCCCGCCCCCGCAGGCGAGACACACGACCCCGTCGGCCGCCTCGAGCTCCCGGGCCACCCGTTTGAGGTCCCGCCGGGTGAGCCGCCGGTCGCAGGGGCTGGGCAGGTCCAACCGGGCCAACACCTCGAATCCCTCGGCCTCCATCCGCTCGGCCAGGTCGTCCACCTGGGCCGACCCGCCCGTCTGGCACACGGCCGCGCACTCGGCGCAGCCCACGATCACCCAGCGCGCCCCGTCCCCCAGGGCGAACCGGACCTCCTCCCAGGGCTTCGGCGTGGTCACGACCATGGCTGGCTACCTCCGTTGGGGGGGAGAACCGTGCGGACGCGAGGACGCGTGGACGTGCGGGCGCTCGAACTACCGCAGGTCGTTGGTCGCGGGTCGTATGTCGTACGCCGCTACCCCCCTATACGACCCACGACGAACGACCTCCGACCTGCGGAAGTCCACGCGACACACGGCAGTCCCCCCATTCCCGATTCACGGCGGTTGAGCGTCCCACCGTCCCAACGTCCTAACGTCCGCACGTTCAATAGCACCCCGGCTCCGGGGCGGTCAACGCGGGCAACGGGGCGCCTCGCTTGACTCACGGACCCAAGGGCGTAGAATGGCGCCGCTTTTTGCCCGGAAACCCGAAGGCCGGCACCGACCCGATTCCGACACCCGTGCGCCTTTCTAACCTCTCCGTTGCCGCCGTGCTGGAGCGGGAACTCCACCCGACCCAGCTCCTGGTGCTCTCATTCGCGGCCGCGATCTTCGGGGGCGCCGCCCTCCTCATGACCCCGTGGGCCACCACCGGGCCCCCCCTGGGGTTCGTGGACGCCCTGTTTACCGCCACCTCGGCCACCTGCGTGACGGGCCTCGTGGTGGTGGACACGGGCACGGCCTTCACCCGGTTCGGCCAGGGGGTGATCCTCGCCCTGATCCAGCTCGGGGGGCTGGGGATCATGACGTATTCGAGCGTGTTTCTCCTGCTCGCGGGCCGGGGCCTCTCGTTCCGGGGGGAGGCCCTCGTGGAGGAGACCCTGGGCCGCAAGCACCGCACGAGCCCCCGGCGGCTCGTGCGCGACGTGTTCCGCTACACCATGCTCATCGAGGCCGCGGGCGCGGCCGTGCTCTACGTCGCGTTCCGACGGGTTCACCCCTGGGACGAGGCCCTGTGGTCGGCCGTGTTCCACAGCGTGTCGGCGTTCTGCAACGCGGGGTTTTCCCTCTACGCCACAAGCTTCGTGGCGTTCCGGGGCGACTGGCTTTTGAACCTCACCATCATGCTCCTGATCACCCTAGGCGGGCTGGGGTTCCTCGTTCTCGAGGACCTGGCCGACGCCTGGGCCGACCGCCGCGCGGGCCGGCCGGCCCGGCTCGGACTCCACACCAAGGTGGTGCTTGCGACGTCTGCAGTCCTCACCTTCGGCGGCGCGGCCGGCGTGTGGTTCTTCGAGGCCCCCAACACCCTGGCCGGGCTTCCGTGGCACGAGCAGGTGCTGGCGAGCCTGTTCCAGTCGGTCACCGCGCGGACGGCCGGGTTCAACACCCTGGACTACGGATCGCTTACCAACACGACGCTCTTTTTCACGATCCTCCTCATGTTCATCGGCGCGAGCCCGGGCTCCTGCGGCGGCGGCATCAAAACCACGACCTTCGCCGTGGTGACCGGGCTATTCCGCGACCGGCTCCGGGCCCGGGAGCGGGTGAGCCTGTTCCGACGCACCCTCCCCGAGGCCACCGTGGCCCGGGCCGTATCGCTCCTGATGGCCTCGTTCGCGTTCGTGACCCTCGTGATCTTCGCCCTCCTCGCCACCGAGATCGGACCGGTGCCCCACCGAAGCGGCGGGGGCACGTTCTTGGAGATCTTTTTCGAGGCGGTGAGCGCGTTCGGCACCGTGGGGCTCTCCACCGGCATCACCCCCACCCTGAGCACGGCCGGGCGCCTCCTTGTCACCTTCACCATGTTTGTCGGCCGGGTGGGCCCGCTCACGCTCGCGATCGCGGTGGGCCGGAAGCGCGAACCCGGCCGGTTCCTGTACGCCGAAGAGAACCTGATGGTGGGATGATGGACAAACGATTCGCCGTGATCGGGCTCGGGAACTTCGGCATGGCCCTGGCGGTGGAGCTCGCCCGGCTGGGCCGGACCGTGCTGGCGGTCGACGCCAACCCCGAGCGGGCCCGGGAGGCCCAGGCCTTTGTGGACCAGGCCGTGGTGGCCGACGCCACGGCCATCGAAAACCTGAAAGCCCTGGGCGTGGAGAAGGTCGACGTGGCCACCGTGAGCCTGGGCGGCCGCATGGAGGCCTCGATCCTGGTGGTATTGCACCTCACCAGGCTCGGGGTGCCCGAGATCGTGGCCAAGGCCCTGAGCGAGGACCACGGCGAGATCCTGCGGCGCGTGGGGGCCACCCGAATCGTGTTCCCCGAGAAGGAGATGGCCCACCGGGTGGCCGAACGGGTGAGCTCCCGCAACGTGATGGACTACCTCTCGCTGGCCTCGGGGTTCGGGGTGCTCGAGCTCGCCCCCCCGAAGGAGATGGTGGGGAAAACCCTGGCCGAGCTCGATCTCACCCGCCGGTTCGGGGTCCAGGTGGTCGCGGTCAAGGAACTCATCCCCGAGCAGGTCCACATCGCGCCGCCCCCGGACCGGGTGGTGAAGGACAGCGACATCCTCGTGGTGTACGGCCCCGAGGAGGCCGTGCGCCGGCTCAAGGAAGCGTGAGATGGAACGCCGACGGTTCGCCGTGATCGGCCTCGGAAACTTCGGGTCGTACCTCGCCCGGTACCTCTACGAGATGGGCCACGACGTCCTGGCCGTGGACCGCAACGGCAAGGCCGTGGAGGCGGTGGAGCCCTACTGCTCGGCGGCCCGGGTGGCCGACGCCTCCGACAAGGAGGACCTCCAGGCCGCCGGGGTGCACAACGCCGAGGTGGCCGTGGTCGCCCTGGGCACCCGGATCGACTCCTCGATCCTCGCCACCCTGTTCCTCCGGGAGTTCGGCGTGAAGGAGATCCTGGTGAAGGCCATATCCCACGACCACGCCCGGATCCTTTCGCGCATCGGGGCCACCGAGGTGATCCAGCCCGAGCGCGACATGGCCGTGCAGGTGGCCCAACGCCTGGCCGAACCCGACGTGCTCGACCGGTTGCCGTTTCTCGAGGGTTACGTGCTGGTGGAGCTCCGGGCACCGAAGGCGCTGTGGGGTCGCAGCCTCTCCGACGCCCATCTGCGGCGGAAATGGGGGCTCTCGGTGGTCCAGGTGCGGCGGTGGGAGGGGGGGAAGGAACAGGCGATCTTCGCCGGGCCCGACACCGAACTGCGGCAGGGCGACGTGCTGGTGGCCCTCGCCAAGCCCGAGGACGTGGAGCGGTTCCGCCGGGAGAACCCGGGATAGGCCCGTCCTTCGCGTTGACCGGTTCTCGGGGCATCAAGTAGCATACGGCCCTCCCGCGGCGTGGAAGCCCCCTGGGCCCCTGAGGGGCCGTACAACGCCTGGGGGAATCGAAAAGGGGGCGATTCCCCGATGTGGGAGCGCCTTCCATGGCGCGATCCGGGCCAAACGCCCCGGCGGGTGCGCAGCGGCCCCACGATTCCCGATTCACCGTTCACGGCAGTTGAGCCGCCCAGCCGTCTCGCCCGAACGAAAGGTCTTCCCATGTGGGTCAACGAGGCGCTGTTCCACCGGATCCAGAGGCTCCCGCCCTATGTGTTCAAGGTGGTGGACGACCTCAAGATGGAGGCGCGCCGCCGGGGCGAGGACATCGTGGATCTGGGCATGGGGAACCCCGATCGACCCACCCCGCCCCACATCGTGACGAAGCTCGTCGAGGCGGCCCAAAAGCCCAGGAACCACCGGTACAGCGTCTCGCGGGGCATCTACAAACTCCGGCTCGCCATGGCCAACTGGTACGAGCGCCGCTACGGGGTCGCGCTGGACCCTGAAACCGAGGTCTGCGTGACCCTGGGGGCCAAGGAGGGGCTCGCCCACCTCGTGATGGCGATTCTGGCACCCGGCGATGTCGCGTTCGTGCCGAACCCCACCTACCCGATCCACTCCTACTCGGTGGTCCTGGCCGACGGCGACCTGCGGGCCATCGAGCTCGGCGAGGGGGGCGACGAGTTCCTGGAGCGCCTGGAGCGGGAGATCAAGAACGTCTGGCCCCGGCCCAAGCTCCTCATCCTGAATTTCCCCCAGAACCCCACCACCCAGGTGGCCGACCTCGGCTTTTTCGAGAAGGTGGTGGCGTTTTGCCGGGAGAACCGGATCCTTCTCATCCACGACCTCGCCTACGCGGACATCTGTTTCGACGGGTACCGGGCGCCGAGCATCCTCCAGGTGCCGGGCGCCAAGGACGTGGCCGTGGAGTTCACGAGCCTGTCCAAGAGCTACAACATGGCGGGCTGGCGGGTGGGGTTCTGCGTGGGGAACCCGGCCATGGTGAACGCGCTCACCCGGATCAAGTCGTACCTCGACTACGGGATGTTCCAGCCGATCCAGATCGCCTCGGTCATCGCCCTCGACGAGACCCCCGACGAGGTGGTCCAGGAGATCGCCGAGGTGTACCGGGTGCGGCGCGACAAGCTGGTGGAGGGGCTCCACCGCGCCGGGTGGCCGGTGGAGAAGCCCAAGGCCACCATGTTCGTGTGGGCCCCGATCCCGGAGCCGTTCCGGGAGATGGGAAGCCTCGAGTTCGCCAAACTCCTCCTGCGGGAGGCCAAGGTGGCGGCGAGCCCAGGCCTCGGGTTCGGCCAGTACGGCGACGGCCACGTGCGGTTCGCCCTGGTGGAGAACGAGCACCGGATCCAGCAGGCCGTGCACGGCATCCGGGGCATGATGCGCAGACTGGCGGGATAGCAGCGGGCAAGCTGGGAGGCTGGGAAGCTAGGAGGCTAGGAGGCTGGGACGTTCCGTCTGCACGTCCGCGCGTCTTCCCGTCACCGATCACGCGTCACGGCAGTTGAGCCACTGATCCACACAGATTCACGCAGATCAAAAAATCCCCATCTGTGTCCATCTGTGCAAATCTGTGGCCAAACGTTCAAGACCCCAGACACGGAGACCAACGCATGAACGAGATGGGTGTCGGACTCATCGGGATGGGCACCGTGGGCGCCGGCGTGGTGCAGGTGCTCCAGGAAAACGCGGATGAGATCGCCCGACGGCTCGGGTTCGGGCTGCGGCTCGTCAAGGTGGCCGACAAGGACATCACCACCGACCGGGGCGTCACGGTGGACCCGGGCGTGCTCACCACCGACGCCCGCGAGGTGATCGGCAACCCTGAGATCCAGATCGTGATCGAGCTCATCGGCGGCTACGAGCCAGCCAAAACGTTCCTCCTGGAAGCCATCGCCGCCGGCCAGTCGGTGGTCACGGCCAATAAAGCCCTTCTGGCCGTGCACGGCGACGAGATCTTCGCCGCGGCCCGGGCCAACGGCGTCGACGTGGGGTTCGAGGCCAGCGTGGGGGGCGGGATCCCGATCCTCCGGGCCGTGCGGGAGGGGCTTGCCTCGGACCGCATCGACCGGGTCTACGGCATCTTGAACGGCACCACCAACTACATCCTCACCGAGATGAAGGAGAAGGGGGAGTCCTTCGACCGGGTGCTCCGGGAGGCCCAGCGCCTGGGCTACGCCGAGGCCGACCCCACCTTCGACGTGGAGGGCGTGGACGCGGCCCACAAGATCACGATCCTCGCCTCCATGGCCTTCGGGTGCCGGGTTCCCTTCGACCGGGTGTTCACCGAGGGCATCCGGGATCTGACGCCCCAGGACATCCAGTACGCCCGGGACTTCGGGTACGATATTAAGCTGTTGGGCATCGCCAAGCGGGACGGCGGCCGGGTGGAGGTGCGGGTCCACCCCACCATGATCCCCTCGGACCACCTGCTGGCCGACGTGCGGGGCGTCTACAACGCCGTGTTCGTGGAGGCCGAGTTCCTGGGGCCCACGCTCTACTACGGCCAGGGGGCCGGCCGGCGGGCCACGGCGAGCGCGGTGGCGGCCGACGTGGTGGACATCGCCCGGAACCTGGCCCGGGGGGCGGCGTGCCGGGTGCCGGCCCGGGCGTTCCCCGAGGACGCCCTCGGGCCCGCCGATCTCAAACCCATCGAAGAGGTGGTCTGCCAGTACTACCTGCGGTTCACGGCGCTGGACCGCCCCGGGGTGCTCTCGAAGATCTCGGGCGTGCTGGGGTCCTACAACATCTCCATCGAGAGCGTGGTCCAGAAGGGCCGCGACGCGGGCCAGGCCGTGCCGCTCGTCATCATGACCCACGAGGCCCGGGAGGCCGACGTGCGCCAGGCCCTGGGCGAGATCGACTCCCTGGGCGTGACCCTCGGCCGGCCCTCCCTCATCCGGATCGAGAGCGCCCTGTGAAGATCGTGATCCTCCTGGGGGACGGCATGGCCGACCTCCCCCACCCGGACTACGGAGGCCGTACGGCGCTCGAGGCCGCCCGCACCCCCGAGATGGACGCCCTGGCCCGGGCCGGGGCCCTGGGCCTCGCGCGCACCGTGCCCGAGGGCTTCCCCCCGGGCTCCGATGTGGCGAACCTCTCGGTGCTCGGGTACGACCCCGCCCGGTGCTACACGGGCCGGGCGCCGCTGGAGGCCGCGGCCATGGGCGTGGAGCTCGGGCCGGCCGACGTGGCCTTCCGCATGAACCTGGTCACCCTGCTCCCGGGGGTGGACCGGGTGTTCCTGGACGACTTCTCGGCGGGCCACATCACCACCGAAGAGGCCCGGGCCCTGGTGGAGACCCTGGCCCGGGAGCTTTCGGACGACGGGTTCGAGTTCTACCCGGGGGTGGGGTACCGCCACCTCTTCGTGTGGCGAAACGGGCTCGCCGGCGCCGAGACCACCCCGCCCCACGACATCCAGGGCCAGGCGATCCACGAGCACCTACCCCGGGGCGAAGGGGCCGAGACGCTCCTGCACCTCATCACCGGAAGCCAGATCCTCCTCAAGGACCACCCGGTGAACCGGGCCCGCCGGGAGCGGGGCCTCAAGGAGGCCAACTCCATCTGGCTCTGGGGCCAGGGCCGGCGGCCCGCCCTCGAGACCTACCGCGACCGGTTCGGGCTGGGGGGCGCCGTGATCTCGGCCGTGGACCTCTTGAAGGGCATCGCCCGGCTGGCGGGACTCGACGCCCCCCGGGTCGAGGGCGCCACGGGGTACATCGACACGAACTACGAGGGGAAGGTGGAGGCCCTCCTCGGGGCCCTGGAGGCCGGGGACTTCGGGTTCGTGCACGTGGAGGGCCCCGACGAGGCCGCCCACGCCGGAAACGCCGAGCACAAGGTCCGGGCCATCGAGGACTTCGACGCCCGGGTGGTGGGGCCGGTGCGCCGGGCCCTGGAGGCCCGGGGCGAGCCGTTCCGGCTCCTCGTGATGCCCGACCACCCCACCCCCCTTGCGATCCGCACCCACACGGCCGACCCCGTGCCGTTCGTGCTCTACGATTCCGAGGGCCCGGCCGGCCCGGCCGGCGCCGGGTTCACCGAGGCCGAGGCCGAGGCCACGGGGCTTCGGGTGGGCGCCGCCCACCGGCTGCTCGACCACCTCACCGGGAGGGACCGGCTGTGGTGATCGAGACCCCTTACCGGGTGATCTACGGCGATACCGACACCATGGGGGTAGTGTACTACGGCACGTACCTGCGGCTGTTCGAGATCGGCCGAAACGAGTACATGCGGGCCCGGGGCCTCACGTACCGCGAGGTGGAGGAGCGGGGCATCCAGCTCCCGGTCACCGAGGCCCGGTGCCGGTACCTGCGGCCCGCCCGGTACGACGACCTCCTCACCATCGCCACCCGGGTCACCCAGGCCCGGGGGGCCCGGGTGCGGTTCGACTACGAGATCCGCAGCGAGGACGGAACCCTCCTGGCCCAGGGCCACACGGAGCACGGCGCCGTGGGCCCCCGGGGCCGGCCCGTGCGGCTTCCGCCCGACGTCCTCGAGGCCCTGGCCGCGGAGGAGGGGCGGGGGGCGTAGGTCGTGGGTCGCGGGTCGTAGGTCGGGGGTCGTTCGTCGCAGGTCGCAGGTCGCGGGTCGTTGGTCGTGGGTCGCCCGCACGGGGCCGCCCGCCGACTCCGAGGCGATCCCGATTCCCGGAGGCCGCCTAGCCGCCGAGCTGCCTAGCCGCCAGGCAACCCGATGCACGCTCCCGACATCGACACCGCCGCCTACGACTGGACCGCCAAGCTCCTCGGGCTCGCCGAGCGGGTGTTCCGCCTGCGGATCCGGCTGGGGGGCGACCCGGCCCTCCTCGAGGCCGGCGACATCTTCCTCTTCAACCACTTCGCCCGGATCGAGACCTTCATCCCCCCCTACCTGATCCACCGCCACACCGGGGCCCACTGCCGCACCGTGGCCGCGGCCGAACTCGTGCGGTCCACCGGGGCCCTGGGCCGGTACCTCTCGGCCCTCGGCGCGGTGCCCAAC
>NZ_BAAHXI010000022.1:0-54807 GCF_054656955.1 Deferrisoma palaeochoriense | reverse complement strand
CCGAGGGACGCGTGGGTCGAGCGTGCGGGGCGAGGCGCGACACGTGGCGAGTTCGTGTGGACCTGAGGTCCTATGAGGTTGTTCTCCTTTTTCGGTGGCGATAGCGAGGGGGACACACCCGTTCCCATTCCGAACACGGCCGTTAAGCCCCTCAGCGCCGATGGTACTGCCCGGGCAACTGGGTGGGAGAGTAGGTCGCCGCCGAGCCTTTTCACACGAAACGCCCCCGCGGAGGTCCTCCCTCCCGGGGGCGTTTCTTTTTTGGGGGAAGGCGGTGGGGCCGCGCGGGCGGGTCCGGGGGTCAGGGGGCCTTCGGGAGGCCGAGCTTCCACTCGACCTTGGAGAGAATGCCCCGGAGGATCCGCACGTCCCGGGAGGTGGGAAGCCGCCGGGAGAAGATGCGCCGGATCTGGTTCATCATGCGCTCGGGGCTCGCCTCCTCGATGAACCCGATGTCCCAGAGGACCTTCTCGAAGTGGGCGTACATGCCCTCCATCTCGGCCACCGTGGCGGGGCGGTAGGGCTCGGACTCGGGCCGGGGGGCGAGGTTGGCGAGCCGGACCTCGTAGCAGAAGAGGCCCACGGCCTGGGCGAGGTTGAGGCTCGGGAGACCGCGGTCGGTGGGGATGCGCACGAGCCAGTGGCACAGATCCAGTTCGGCCGTGGTGAGTCCGGCGTCCTCCCGGCCGAACACGGCGGCGATGCGAACTGAGGCGTGGTGCCGGGCGATTTGGTCGACCGCCGCTCGCAGTTCGATCCCGTCGTTCCGGCGCCGGCCCAGGCGGGTGGTGAACCCGAGGGCGAGCTCCACGTCTCGGAGGGCCTCGAACAGATCGGGCACGACCCGGGCGCTGCGGACGAGATCCACGGCCTTTCGGGCCATGGGCTCGAGCCGGGGATCGTCGAAGATGCCGGGGGCCGGGTTGACGAGCACGAGGTCCGTGAGGCCGAAGTTGGCCATGACCCGGGCCACGCTGCCCAGGTTTCCGCCGTAAAGGGGTTCGACGAGGACGATCGCGGGATTCATCGAGGGGTCGGGAACCGTTGGGGGGAGAACAAAAAGGGGGAGGCCCGATCGGCCTCCCCCACGGTGGTTCCGCGTTTCCTACTTCTTTTTCGGGGGCTGGATGCCCAGGCGCTTCGCCGTATGGTCACGGCCCAAGTAGAAGTTGAGCCAGGACGAGGTGAAGCGCAGATCGTAGTTCACGGGGGGCACCATGTAGGCGCCCAGGGTGTCCTCGGCTCCGTGGCTCTTGAGCCGGGGGTAGGCCCGCACGTAGATGCACTGTTTCTTGTTGGGATAGACCTCGCACCAGCCCTCGAAGGAGCCGCCGCAGGGGCCGTTGCGCTGGCCCTTGGGGCACTGGCTCATGGGGCAGAGGTAGGCGATGTCGAACAGGGCGCAGTCCCCGCAGTGCATGCACTCGTTGGTCATCACCTTCATGAAGTGCTCGACCCGGGTGAAGAAGTGCTCCATGCTCGTGCCGTCCACGGCCTTGGCCAGCGACTGCATGGGCTTGAACAGGAAGCCCTTGGTCTCGAACATGGCGTTGTGGAGCACCTTGAACATCTTGTAGGACACCGGGGCGGCCGGGCGGTCCTTGGACCGGTCCACCGGGACCTCCTTGTTGAGCCCGGTTTCGGGGTCCTTCTCGAAGTAGTACCACCCGCCCGGCTGGGGGAAGTCGAACTCCCGCACCAGGTCCTGCCAGTTGGGGGCGAGTTCCTGGCCCTTCTCGATGATGAACTCCACGTCCTCGAACTTCATGCCGTGGCCGCCGATGTGGACCCCGGCGAACCCCATGCCCTTCATGAAGGCGTACATCTTGGCGGCCCTCAAAAGCCGCTCGGTTTTGCCCTTGTCCTTCGATTTCTCCACCTCGGCCGCGATCTCCTGGACGAGCTTGTCGGTCACCACGCACCCCGGGATGCCGTTGCGGTTCATGAGCCGGGCGGCGCCCAGGGGCAGCACGTAGACGTTGCCGATCACCGGGATGTGGCCGTAGCCGAGGTGTTTCACCATCAGCAGGGCCTCGTGGAACTTGCGGGCGTCGTAGCCGAGCTGGGTCACGATGAACTGCGCGCCGGACTCCAGCTTCTTCTTGAGCTTGTAGTACTGGCCCATCTGCTCGGACTCGAGCTTCTTGAACGGGCTCACCGCGGCGCCCGCGAAGAAATGGGTGGGCCCGAGGGTGGTGGAGCCCTTGAACGTGGGCACCTCGAGGCCCTGGTTGAGCGCGCCGATGAGCTGGAGGAGCTGCGCCGGGTCGAGGTCGAACACGGGCTTGGCCCGGCCGCCGAACCCGCTCACCGGGTAGTCCCCGGTCATGATGAGGAGGTTGCGGACGTTCTCGCGCTCCAGGCCGTAGAGGAGCCCCTCAAGTTGGTTGCGGTTTTTGTCTTTGCAGGTGAAATGGACCAGGGGCTCGATGCCGAGCTTGTTGATCTCGGCCCCGAGCATCTCGGCCGAGATAGCCGGGTTCCCGCCCGGGTTGTCGGTGATGGTGAGGGCGTGGATCTTGCCGCTCTTGGCGGCCGCCTCGGCCGACTCCACGACCACCTCCTGGGCCTTTTCCCGGGCGCCGCGTCCCGGCACCAGCTCCCAGGTGACGCTGAAGGTGTTTTTGTCGAGGAGGGACTCCTGGAACTTGCTCACATACTCGGCCACCGGTCTTCCTCCTCCCCCTCCCAGGGGAAACATGGGGATCGAAACAGGGAAAACGAGCGGCGCGGATTATAGGGGACGGGTTTTGGGCAAGTCAACGAAGGCCGGCCGGTTCGCGAAAATGAAAACCGGTTATTCTCGCAGGGATCCAAGAAGCTCCGCCGCGAGTCGCCCAACGGCCCGGTCGGCGGCGCGGGAGAACCCGGCAATCCCGGAGTCCGCGACGGGCTCCGCCCACCGAGCGTGGCGAAACGCCTTGACGGAGCCGTCCCGGCCGAGCACGGTCCAGGTGGCCTCGAGAACGGTCGCGCCTCCCGCCCGGTCCCAGAGAAGAGCATCCACGGTTCCGGTCACCGTGAGGTCGGGCTCGACGGGGGCCGGAGCGGGCCACACGGCCCCGAGCACCCCGCTTGCGGCCAGGCTCCGGCGCAGGGCGTCGGCCACGAGGGGGCCGGGTTCGGCGGCCCATCGGGTTTGCGAGAGAAACCGAAGCCCCACGGACGCGTCGCGCACCGCGATCCGGTCGGTGCGGTAGGCCGGCGCCGTCCGAAACGGCTCGATCGCGACCACCGGCCCGGCCGGGCCTCCCACGGCTTCCACCGGGGCGGCCGCGAGCCCGAGGCGCAGGACCGGTGCGGCGGGCCGGCGCCAGCCCGCGCAGGCCACGAGGGGCAAGAGAGCGAGGCACCCGAGGACCGCGCGCCGGTTCATCGGGTCTCCTCCGCCGGCGGCGCCTCCCAGACGAGGCGGGAGGGCGCCTCGTCCAGGTCGCGCGCGAGGGCTTCCACCCGGGCCGCGGCCCCTTCCACCCGCTCCAGGGCCAACAGGGCCGCCCGGGCGGTTGCGGCGGCGCTTCCGCGGGCGGTGTCGGCGGCCGCGGCGGCCCGGTCCGCGGCCCCTCCCACCCGTTCGGCCGCGTCCGCCAGATGGGCCTTTGCGGCCGCAAACCGGCCCGGGAGGTCGAGTGCCTCGATCTGGGCCCGCAGGTCCTGTGTGGCCTTCCGGGCGTCGGCCGCAGCCGCCGAGAGGTCGGCCACCAGGCCCGGGAGGGCCGGGTCGGCCAGGAGTTGGTCGAGCCGGCCGGCGGCCGAGGCCAGCGACCCGGCGGCCCGGTCGGCCCGGGTGAAGGCCGAGGCCAATGCCGGTTCCCCCAGGAGGCGTTCGAGCCGCTCGGCCGCCCGTGCGGCGGCGTCGGCCGCGGCCTCCAGCGCCCGGGCGGCCTCGGGGAGGCCCGAGGTGTTCACGAGCCGCCGGAGATCCCGGGCCAGGCCCGGGAGATCCGCCTCCCGCAGGTCCGACACGAGACCGGCCACGTCGGTGGAGAGGTGGGTGAGGAACGAGGGCGCCGACGGGATCGTCCCGGGTGGCGTTTCGAAGGGAAGTTCGGGGCTCGGCGCCGCGTCGGCTCCCACGTACTCCAGTTCCACGAAGGCCGCGCCGGTGATGCCCACCGAACCCAGCCGGGCCCTGAGGCCCGGGCGGACCTCGAACGCGGGGTCGATCTCCATCCACACCTCCACGTGGTTGCCGTCGGGGGCCACCCGGATCGCGCTCACGCGGCCCAGGGGCACCCCCCGAAATTTCACCGGGGAGCCCACGTCGAGCCCCTGGACGCTGTCGGAGAAGTAGGTCACGTAGGACCGGTACTCCTTCCACACCTGGGTCGCCCCGAGCCACAGGAGCGCGGCGCATCCCAAAAGGAAGCCGACGATCAGAAACAGTCCCACCTTGAACCGGGTCGCATCGCTTGCCACGTCGCGCTCCGCGCAAACGGGAGTTCCTGTGCCGTCAGACCGGGGCCGGGCCCCGGGGACCGGGCTGCGCCGGTTCCCGCCGGAAAAATGCCCGGACCTTGGGGTCCGGCGGATCGTCCCGGAGGCGCCGGGGATCGCCCTCGGCCCGGATCCCGGCCGTCTCGGCGTCGATCAGGATGCACCGGTCGGCGGCACGAAAGGCGCTTTCCAGGTCGTGGGTCACCATCAGGACCGTGATTCCCAGGTTGTCTCGCAACCCGAGCACCAGTTCGTCGAGTTCCGCCGCGGTCACCGGGTCGAGCCCGGAGGAGGGCTCGTCCAGCACCAGGATCGGCGGGTCCAGGGCCATGGCCCGGGCCACCCCGGCCCGCTTTCGCATGCCCCCGGAGATCTCGTTGGGGAACCGGTCGGCCGCGTCCCCGAGCCCCACCTCGGAGAGCTTCAGGCAGGCCAGGATCCGGGCCGTGACCTCGGGAAGCCCGGTGTGGCCCCGGATCGGGAGCATGACGTTCTCCGCCAGCGTCAGATCGGCCAGGAGCGCCCCGGTCTGAAAGAGCACCCCAAGCCGCCGCAGGGCCCCCCGGCGCTCGGCCTCGGTCGCGGCTCCCATGTCCACCCCGGCGATCTCCAGGGTGCCGGCCAGGGGGGGAAGGATCCCGATCAGGGTTTTGAGGAGCGTGGTCTTCCCCGAGCCGCTCCCGCCGAGGATGGCGAAGATCTCCCGGGGCCGCACCTCGAAGGTCACGTCCCGCAACACGGCGACCCCCTCGTAGCCCACGGAAAGTTCTCGCGCCCGGATGACGGCTTCGGTCGGCATGGTCAAAACGGAAGGTACGTCAGCACCAGGGCGAAAAGGGAGTCGAGAACGATCACGAGGAAGATGGCCGTGACCACGGCCGAGGTGGCGGCGCGGCCCACGGCGTTCGCCCCGCCCCGCACGCCGAGCCCCTTGAAGCAACCCACCCCGGCTGCCACGGTGCCGAAGACGCAGCCCTTCAGGACGCCGATCACGAGGTGCCGCAGGCTCAGGATCGCCCGGGTTTCCTCCAGGTACTGGGCGGCCGTGAGGTCCATGGCGAACACCCCCACGGCGAGCCCGCCGAGGATGCCCGCGAGGTCGGACAGGAGGATCAGCACCGGCATGGACACGGCCACGGCGGCCACCCGGGGCACGGCCAGGAACTCCACGGGGTCGAACCCCATGGTGACGAGCGCATCCACCTCGTCGTCCACCACCATGGCCCCGAGTTCGGCGGCGTAGCCGCTGCCCGACCGGCCCGCCACCAGGATCGAGGTGATCACCGGCCCGAGTTCCCGCACCATGGCCAGGGCCACCATGTCGGCCACGAGGATCTGGGCGCCGTAGGGTTTGAGCTGGAGCGAGCCGAGAAACGCCAGGATCAGCCCGAGCAGGGCGGCGCTCAACACCACGATGGGCACCGCGTCCACCCCGGCCCGGTCCACGAACCGGAGCATCTCCCGAAACCGCATCCGGGAGCGGAGCAGGCAGGCAAACGAGCACAGGAAGAGCCCCCCGGCGAAGGCGCACAGCCGGCGCATCTCCCCGAGCAGGTAGATGGCGTTGGTGCCCACCTGCACGATGAGGCCGGGTTGACCCGGCCGCTCCGGCAGGGGGCGGCAGGTCAGGTCCTCCCACGGAATGCGGCCGAGCACGGCGGCCACGGGTCCCCGGGCGCCCGTGAGCCGGAGCCGGCGGCCCTCGGCCCGGAGCGTCCGGTCGAGTTCGGCGAACACGGCCACGGCCGCGCCGCCCAGGTGCTCCACCGCGGCGAGGTCCACCACCAGGTCCCCCGACCCGGCCCGGGCGCGGGCCAGGAGGTCCCGGCGGAGCTGGGCGGCCCGCTCGGCCGGGTACCGGCCGGCCAAACGCACCGAACCGGGGGGCGGGTTGGGGAGGGAAGGGTGGGCGGTTTCCACGGGGTCTGCCTCCTCGTGGGCCCAGAGTGTACCAGAAACCGGCCGTCTGGCAGCCCCGGGGGGCGGGAGGTACAATGCGGGGCCACCCTTTGCCGATCCGGAGGCGCCATGTTCGCCCGACTCGTGTTGCTCTTCACCCTGGTCCCGGCCCTCGAGATCTACCTCCTCATCAAGGTGGGGGCCGGGATCGGGGCCCTGAACACGATCCTCCTCATCATCGCCACCGGCGTGGTGGGGGCCCACTACGCCCGGCTCCAGGGGCTTTACGTGCTCCGGCGGCTGGAGGCCAGCCTGGCCGAGGGCCGGTTGCCCGCGGCCGAGATCCTGGACGGCGCCATGCTGCTGGTGGGCGGGGCGCTGCTCATCACGCCGGGCTTCCTCACCGATCTGGCCGGGTTCAGCCTGGTGTTCCCGTTGACCCGGGAGATCTGGAGGCGTCATTTGGTGAACTGGCTCCGCCGCCGCCTGGAGCGGGGCGAGATCGTGATCGTCCGCCGCCGGGATCCCTGGGACGGGAGCCCGTAGGGGACCGGATGGGCTCGGGGCACACGTTTTTGCCTCCCACCGACCCGATGTCCGAACGTTCCCCCCCATCCGACCGCGTGTTCGTGTACGGCACCCTGAAGCGGGGCGGCCGGTACCACCGGCGGATCGCCCCGTTCGCCCGGGAGTGGGCCGAGGGGTGGGTGCCGGGTCGGTTGGTGAACCTGGGGGCCTACCCGGGGTGGGTTCCCGGGCCCGGCCGGGTGTGGGGGGAGGTGGTGCGGGTCGAGCCGGCGGCCGAGGCCCTGGCCGTTCTGGATGACCTCGAGGACTACCACGGCCCCGGCCATCCGGCGAACCTCTACGAGCGCGTCCGGGTGCGGGTGGAAACCGGGACGGGCCCGGTGGAGGCCTGGGCCTACCGGTACCTGGGGCCGGTGTCGGGCGTGCCGGTGGTCTCCGGGGGCCGGTGGCCCGTGGGCCGCCCGGGGGCGGGGTAGCGGGCCGACGGGTGCCGTTGCCTCGGTTTCCGGGGCGGGGATTCTCGGGAAGGGAGTAGCTGCGTGACGGAGTCGAACGCGTCGCCGAAAAACCACCGGAGCCGCATGGCCAGCGTGGTGTCGTGGTGTGTGACCCTGTTTCTGGTGGGTCTCATTGTGCTCGTCATCGCCTACGGCGTGATGCGGCCCAAGCCCCCGCCTCCCGAGCCGGTGGCCCGGGTGACCAACGTGGAGGTGAGCACCGTGCGGCCCCGGCCGTACCGGGAGCGGCTGGAACTTCCGGCCCGCCTCGAGGCGCAGCGGCACGCCGCGGTGGCGGCCGAGTTCGGCGGCCGGCTCGCCCGGTGGCTCGTGGGGGAAGGGGCCACGGTGGCCCAGGGGCAGGTCGTGGCCGAACTCGACACCGCGGCCCTGGAGGCCCAGCGGGCGGAGCTCCTGGCCCGGAAGGCCTCGGCCGAGGCCGCCGTGGCCCGGGCCGAGGCCGGGGTACGGGCGGCCCGGGTGGCCCGGGAGCAGGCCGAGCGGGAGGTGGTCCGGGCCGAGGCGGCCCTCGAGGCGGCCCGGTCGGCCCTCACCCTGGCCCAAAAGGACCACGAGCGGGCCGAGCGCCTGGTGGACGCCGGTGTCCTGGACCGGGCGGCCCTGGACCGGGCGGTAAACGGCCTCGCCCAGGCCCGGGCGGCCGTGCGCCAGGCCGAGCAGGGGCTCGGGGCGGCCCGTCTCGGGGTCGAACGGGCCGAGGCCGGGGTGACGGAGGCCGAGCGGGCCCTGGAGGCCGCCCGGGCCGGGGTGACCGAGGTGTCCCGGGCCCTCGACACGATCGAGGTCCAGCTCGCCAAGAGCCGGATCCGGGCCCCGATCCCGGGTAGGCTCGACGCCCACCGGGTCGAGCCAGGCGAGGTCGTGGCCCCCGGGCAGGAACTCGCCCGGATCTACGATCTGTCGGCCCTGAAGGCGGTGGTGGACGTGCCCGAGCGGTTCGTGGCGTTTCTCGAGCCCTCGAATCCGGCCGTGGCCGCCTACACGGCCCGGTCCCGGCCCGGGGCCGTCCCCGGGGTGCGGGCCCGCGTGACCGTGCCGGGGCTTCCCAAGCTGACCGGCGGGGAGGAGGAGGGCCTCGAGCTTTCCGCCGAGGTCGTCCGGGTGGGCCAGGCGGCCGACCCCGTGAGCAACACCTTCCCCGTGGAACTCCGGGTGCCGAACCCGCAAGCTGCGCTCCGGCAGGGCCACATCGCCCGGGCCGAGATCGAGTTTCTGACCTACCCCGAGGCCATCGTGATCCCCTCCGCGGCCGTACAGGTCACCGACCAGGGCCCCCGGGTCCTGGTGGTGGAGGAGGAAGGGGGCCGGCCCGTGGCCCGGGTGCGCGACCTCGTCCCCGCCTCGATCCGGGAGGACGAGGTCCTGGTGCTCGAGGGGCTCGCCCCGGGGGACCGGCTCATCGTGGCCGGGTGGAAGGGGCTCGTGTCCGGCCAGGCCGTGCGGGTCGTGGTGGAGGACGGGGCCGTGGTGGCCTCGGACGGGGGAGGGACGGCCCGGTGATCCTCACCCGCTTTTCGGTCCGCCACTTCATGGCCGTGCTCGTGCTGTGCGTGGCCATCGTGGTGCTGGGCACGGCCGCCTACCTCTCGATGCCCCGGGAGGCGTTCCCCGACGTCAAGGTGCCGGTGATCACGGTGACCACCGTGCTCGACGGCGCCAATCCCACCGACATCGAAACCTCGGTCACCATCCCCCTGGAAACCGAGCTCGACGGCGTGGAGGGCCTGGAGGAGCTCCGGAGCACCTCCATGACCGACCTTTCGGTGATCTCCATCGAGTTTGACCCCGAGGTGGACACCGAGGTGGCCCTGGCCCGGGTGCGCGACGCCGTGGACAAGGCCAAGGGGGAACTGCCGCCCGAGGCCGAGGAGCCCATCGTCAAGGAGTTCTCGTTCGCGGGCGACGTGCCCGTGATGGTGGTGAACCTGGTGGGCCCCGCCTCCATGGCCCTTTCGGAACTCAAGGACCTGGCCGACCGGGTGGAGGACGAGATCCAGCGCATCCCGGGCGTGCTCGACGTGAAGATCCGGGGCGGCCGGGAGCGGCAGGTGCGGATCGAGGTGGACCCGGTGCGGCTTCGGTATTACGGGCTCGTTCCGGCCCAGGTGGAGGCCGCGGTGCGGGGCACCAACCACAACGTGTCGGCCGGGGTGGCCGACGGGCCCCTGACCCGGGTGATCTACCGGGTGCCGGGGGAGTTTCGGTCGCCGGCCGAGATCTTCGACCTGGTGGTGGGCCGTTCCCCCGACGGGGTGCCGGTGTACCTCAGGGACGTGGCCACGGTGACCTACGCCTTCGCCGACGAGACGAGCCGGGCCCGGCTCTACGACTTCCGGGCGGCCGACGGGGAGCGCTCCCTCGGCCGGTACGTGGAGCCCCAGAAGACCGTGTCGCTGGAGATCATGAAAAAGAGCGGGGAGAACATCCTCGCCGTGACCGACGCGGTCAAGGCGCTCCTGGGGGAACTGGGGCTGCCGCCCCAGGTCAAGGCCGTGGTGGCCCTCGACACCTCCCGGGACGTGCGCCGCATGGTGAGCGATCTCGAAAACGGCATCCTCACGGCGCTTCTTCTCGTGCTTGGGGTGATCCTGGTGGGCCTGGGGGCCCGAAACGCGTTTCTCGTGGCCTGGGCGATCCCGTTCTCCATGCTGATCTCGATCCTGGTCCTGCGGTTCCTGGGCTACACCCTGAACATGATGGTCTTGTTCTCGCTCCTTCTGGCCCTCGGGATGCTCGTGGACAACGCCATCGTGATCGTGGAGAACATCTACCGCCACCACAGCCTGGGCCTCTCTCGGCCCCGGGCGGCCGTGGTGGGCACGGCCGAGGTGGCCTGGCCGGTCATCGCGTCCACCGCGACCACGGTGGCCGCGTTCCTGCCCATGGTGTTCTGGCCCGGGATCATGGGCGAGTTCATGGCCTATCTCCCGGTCACGGTGATCGTGGTGCTCTCGAGTTCGCTGTTCGTGGCCCTGGTGATCAACCCGACCCTGTGCGCGCTGGTGATGAAGCGAAAGCGCGGGGCCGAGGCCACGGTGGACCCCGAGACCACCCGGCCCACCTACCGGGCCGTGGTGCTCTATGGCCGGTTCCTGGAGTTCCTCCTGGACCGGCCCGGGTGGACCCTGACCACGGCCTTCGCCGTGCTCCTTCTCGTGTTCGCCGTGTACGGGGTGTTCGGCCACGGGGTGGAGTTCTTCCCGACCATCGACCCGAACCTCGTCATGGTGAGCGTGACCCCGCCCGAGGGGACGAGCCTCGAGGCCTCCGACCGCCTGAGCCGGGCGGCCGAGGACCGGGTGTTCGGCCGGCCGGGGTCGGGGTACGACCGGCCGGTGGAGAACCTCAAGCACGCCACGGTGACCGTGGGCCTAGAGGCCCGGGGCGGGTTCGGGGAGGAGGGGCTCGGGCCGGTGGTGACCCGGGTGCAGTTCGTGGAGCGGCCCTACCGCACCGAGAGCACGGCCGATACCCTGACCGAGATCCGCCGCCGGCTCGAGGGGCTCGACCGGGACGGCCGGCGGGTGGCGCCCC
This sequence comes from Deferrisoma palaeochoriense, assembly GCF_054656955.1. Lineage (NCBI taxonomy): Bacteria > Pseudomonadati > Thermodesulfobacteriota > Deferrisomatia > Deferrisomatales > Deferrisomataceae > Deferrisoma > Deferrisoma palaeochoriense. Next base: position 43,891 of record NZ_BAAHXI010000022.1, on the reverse strand, counting down.
CGCTCCACGGCGCCGAGTTCGACGTGGTGAAGCCCCAGGAGGGGCCGCCCACGGGCAAACCCGTGTCGATCCAGCTCTTCGGGGACGACCTCGCCCAGCTCGCGGCCGTGGCCCAGGACATGAAGGCGCTCATGGCCTCGGTGCCCGGCGTGGCCAAGCCCACCGACGACGCGGCCGCGGCCCAGCCGACCCTCGAGTGGGCCGTGGACCGGGCCAAGGCCGGCATGCTGGGGCTCGACCAGGCCTCGGTGGCCGGGGCCCTTCAGATGACCGTGGGCGGCCGCCGGGCCGGCACCTTCGGCCACGGCGACGACGAGCAGGACATCTGGCTTAGGCTTCCCAAGCCCTACCGCCTCGACACCGATCGGGTGCTCACGGTGCCGATCCCCACGGCCCTGGGCGGGGCCGTGCCGGTGGGGGCGGTGGCCCGGCCCGAACTCGTGCCCGGGCCGATCCAGATCAAGCACCTGGACCGCAAGCGGGTGGTCAGCGTGGGGGCCGAGGTGGAGCCGTGGGTCCGGGCCGACGCCGACGTGCGCGCCGCGTTCCAGGCCAAGGCCCGGGCCTACCCGTTTCCCCCCGGGGTGACCTACCGGTTCGCCGGGGCGGCCGAGGAGCAGGAGGAGTCCACCCGGTTCCTGTCCCAGGCCTTCGTGGTGGCGCTCTTCCTGATCGCCCTGGTGCTCGTGCTCCAGTTCAACTCGATCCTGGTGCCCGGCATCGTGATGACCTCGGTGATCCTGAGCCTGATCGGGGTGTTCCTGGGGCTTCTCGCGTTCCGGATGCCCTTCGGGATCATCATGAGCGGCATCGGGGTGATCTCGCTCGCCGGCGTCGTCGTGAACAACGCCATCGTGCTCCTCGACGCCGTGCGCCAGTTCCAGCGGCGGGGCCAGAGCGTTCGGGACGCCGTGGTGAGCGCGGGGATGGTCCGGTTCCGGCCGGTGCTCCTCACGGCCGTGACCACGATCCTGGGGCTCGTGCCCATGGCGCTCAAGATCAACATCGATTTCCTGAACCTGACCTACCAATACAACACCGAGTCGAGCCAGTGGTGGCAGTCCATGGCCGTGGCCATCATCTTCGGCCTGGCCGTGGCCACCGTGCTCACCCTGGGCGTCGTGCCGACCCTCTACCTCCTCTACGCCCGGTTCCGGCTGTGGCTCTTCCTGAAGCTCGGCTGGAAGGTGGACCGGGAGATGGACATCATGGGCCTGGCCGAGGAGCTCGAGCAGGCCCGGGGGTGAGGCGCGCACCCCCGGGCGTTCATCGGCCTCACGCCGCCGGCCTCCGGTTCCGGAGCCCCCCGCCCGTGCGGCGGAAGGCGAACCCCGTGCCGGTGCGGGGGGCGTCGAGGATCCGGGCCAGGGTGGCCTTCACGGTGGCCTCGTCGTCGTCGAAATCCCCGTGGTGCCGGGCCCGGGAGGCCCCGGCCGAGCCCACGGGCTCGGTGTTGGGGGCCAGCACCCAGTTTCCGCCCCTCGTGAGCACCTGGCCGAGGTCGGGGTCGTCCTCCACGAACCTCTCCATGCCGAGGATCGGCCACCCGTCCCGCACCAGCGGGATCCGGGGTTTCTCCTCGAAGGCGTTCGACACCAGGTACAGAAGCGATTTGTGGTAGATGTGGGCGCAGTGGTCGTCCTGCTCGGCCTCGTCCGTCAGGGTGAACAGGGCGAACCGCCCCACGGCCCCGTCCCGGAGCGCCGGGAGGTAGAGGGCCTTGAACAGGTCCACCGTGCAGGCCGGCGCCCACAGGGTGCAAGACGCGATCCGGAGGCCGAGCCCCGTGCGGCCGGCCAGGGGCCCCGAGGCGATGGTGCCCCGGGCCGTGAGCCATCGGACCAGGGGCCCCAGGAAGATGCTGCCGGCGCTGTGGCCCACGAGGTGGAGTTCCACCGCGGGGTCCGCGGCGGCGAGTTCGGCCAAGAGCTCCCCCACCCGGCGGGCCGCGCCGTCCCGGCGGGTCGTGGCGCGTAGGGCGTTCTCCTTCATCTCGTCCCACAGGGCCTTGCCCCCCAGGGCCCGGGCCAGGGGCTCGAGGCCGTCGTCCAGCCGGTCGAGCAGGAAGTCCTTGGCCTCGTCCCAAACCCCCTCGGGCCGGCGCCGGCCCAGGGCGTCGTCGAGGATGTTTCGGATCGTGGTCCAGGCGTCGGTCTTCCACACGAAGGCCAGGGGGTACACCCGGGCCCCCAGGAGGGCCGCCCGGTACTCGGCCACCCGCTGGATCGCGGCCTTCTCCGACACGAGGCCCCCGTGGGCGTAGAGGAGGATCCGTTTCCGGTCCCAGCCGGCCGTGAGTTGGGGAATCTCGGTCCGCACGATCTCGGCCGCCTCGGCCGGGGTGGTGCCAAAGGTGCCCCCCTCCCGGAACCGGCCGTCGTTGCCCACGCTTATGATATGGGGCCGCAGGTCGGCGTAGGCGTACCCGCCGGCCAGGTTTCCCTGGGCCGAGATCCCGGCGGCCACGGCCTCCCGGGCCAGGGCCACCGGGGCCCCGAGCCGGGCCACCCACACGTCCATGGCGTTCTCGAACCAGTCGTCGTAGGTGACAAGCGCCAGGCCCCCCTGGCCCCACCCCGCTCCCCAGGAGTTTTGGATCCAGAACCCCCGCTCGTCGTACCCCACGATGGCGAAGGCGTGGCCCCCGACTCGGTCGGGCCGAAGCGGGATCACCCCGTCGTCCCCGGGTTCGTACCAGCCCGTGTGGACCCGGGCTGTGGCGTAGAGGATGCCCACCTCGGCCAGCGCCGCGTGGAGCGCGGCGATGTCGTGGTGGTTCACCCGGTAGTAGGCCCCGAGGGGCCGCCGGCCGGCGTCCCGGGCCAGCGCGTCGGAGATGTGGGGCCGGGTGCGGCGTCGGGGCCAGAGCCGGTGGGCGCACACCCCGTGTTTGTGCCAGCCTTTCACGGCGCCCCGGGCGCTCGAGCCCTCGTAGTCCTCCCCGGGCCACTCGTCGTAGCGCCGGGCCAGGTCGTAGAGCATCCAGGGGCTCACCCGCGTTCGGTCGGGCTCCACGCTGCGGGTGCGCAACAGGTAGTGCACCACGGTGGCGAGCCCGAACCCGGTGCAGGCGCCGTCGGGCCCCTGGTCGAGCACCGGCACCTTGGCCCGTCGGTACCGCTCCACGGGAAGCCGCGGGGGGACCTCCACCAGGGTGGGCTCGAAGAGCCGGTCGCGGAAGTCGGCGGTGTCGGGGCGGGCGTCGAAGCGGTAGGTTTCGAGGGGGACGGGGGCCATCAGGGAACCTCCTTGGGGACGGTGGAAGGGGGCGGCTCGGGGTGGGGCCGGCGCATCGACCCGAACAGGTACCCCACGATCGCCCCGAGGATGCCCATGGCGGCCGTGAGCTGCTGCTCGGCGTCGGCCAGCACCACGATGAACACGGTGGCGAACACCACGAGCACGAGCCCCGCCGCGTTCAGGATGAGGGCGGTGGAGTGGGGGGGCCGCCACAGGAGCACCCCGAGCACCGCGGCTAACGTGGCCACCAGGGTGACGCTGAGCAGGATGCACTCGGTCACCCGGTTGGCCTCCTGCTTCATGCGGTACTCGTGGAGCAGGGTGAGGTAGAGCTGGTAGTCGGTGCTCGCGGTGCGGGTGTCGGACGGGGGGGCCCCCGCGAGGTCCGTGGCCTCCACGAGATCCATCATCGCGTCCACCCGATTGGGCGCGGGGACGTCACCGGCCGCCCTCGCCGCCCCAATGCCCAGGAACCCCGCGAGCACGACGAGCCAAACCAGGCGGCGGCCGCTCACGGCTGCTCCTCCAGGATCCGCAAGAACCGGTAGTACCGGTAGGCGGCCGTGTCGTCCCCCTGCTCCTTCGCCCGCTTCAGCCGATCTTCGAGCCGTGCCTTCAGGTCCTGGCGCTCCTCGGGGGTGAGGCGGGCCGCCTGTTCCCGGAACCGTTGGAACGGGTCGGGTTGGGGAGGCGGGGCCATCTGCTGGGTCTGGGGAGGGGGCGCGAAGGGGCGGAGCTCCCCCGCCGCGGCCGGGGCGGCGAGGTACAGGGCGACCCCGATGGGAACCACGAGACGAACGGCCCACCTCATGGCCGTCCCTTCCGGGCCGCGCGAATCGGGCCCACGTTTTCGGCGACCACCGGCACGCCGTCGAGTTCCTCCGGAAGGGGCGGCGCCACCGCCCCGGGGGGCCGGTCGGTGCCGATCCGGATGCACGCCCCCCCGTCCGGGCCGAGCCCCACCCAGACCCCCACCACACCGGGCCGGGAGAGGAGGTCCTCCTGGTGCCGGGCGAGCACGTCCTGGGCCCTGTCGACGGTGGTCATCGCGCTGTGCCTCCGAGGGATTCCGGAACCCTGCCAGAGCCGGGGCCGAAGTCAACCCACTCCGTGGGGCACGCGGGAGGGGACCGGATCCTCTTCCCGTGCCTGCCGCCCGGCACGCCGGCCTGGGGCGAACGGTGCGGCGGCGTTACTGAGCCCCCGCGTTCATCCGGTCGGCGAAGGTCTGGGCCGCGGCCCGCAGGGCCCGGAGGCCCCGGGGGATCGCCCGGGTAAACTCCTGGGCCGAGCCGCAGAAGGCCTCGGTCGTGGCCCAGACGTTGTCGTCCACCAGAAAGACCTTGGCCACCTTGGTGTCGGCGGTGGCGCGGGCCGCCGCTTCGACGGCGCGCCCCTTCTCCTCCGGGGTGCCAAGGGGCCAGAAGTTCGGAAAGACCATCTGGTAGAACTCCTCGTCTGAGGTGTCGAAGGTGAGGGCGAAGAGGAAACCGTCGGCCTTGAACGTGACCATGCCGTTGGGCGCCCGCTCCGGGCGGTACCCCTGCGCCTCCAGGTACGAGAAGCAGACCTCGGAGCGGTCTGGCTCCGGGGCGCTGTCGCGTCGTTTGCCGAACATGGGCAACGTCCTTTCGGCGCGTCCCGCCCGGCCCGACGGGGACGGGCGGGACGCGCCTTGCGGGTTACGAGAAGTCGAACCGCACGTAGGGGACGAACACGGCGTCCGGGTGCCGGAAGCTCACCCGGGAGGTGGACCCCCCTCCGGAGGTGTAGGCGTACACCCGAAGCTGCACCTCGGCCAGGACCCACCGTTCGGCCCCCACGGGTAGGGAGGCGCTGTAGATCGCCCCGGAACGGTCGATCCGGCCCGACCGGTTGATGTTTCCGCCCCCCAGGGCGAACACATCGCTCCTCACCGAGGCGGACCAGTAGTTCTGGTGGAGCCGCACCGACACGTCCACGTCCAGCTTGGCCGACTTCGAGTCGTACCAGTGGTCGTTGGCGTAGATCGTGTACCAGCCGCGGGTCGTGTAGGGCACCCAGGCGCGCACGTGCCCATTTCGCCGGGGCCACAGGGCGAAGAAGAGTTTGACGTAGGTGTTGACGTAGTTGTCGTCGGTGATGCCCCATCCGTCGCCCCGAGCGTTGGCGTAGGCGTACATCTTCCGGGCCGCAAGGCTGAACCCGCCGCTTCCCTGGGTCACGCCGCCCTCGTTGTGCCGGTACCAGGCCCACCAGCCGTGGTAGGGATTGAAGTCGTGGTAGTTCCCCGGGCCCGGGCCCACCACGGTCTCGGCCTCCACGAGCGATGAGGCGACCGCGATCTCCCGCATCAGGGGCGATTCGTCGGGTTCCCCCGAGGGGCCCAGCCGTTCCTCGGCCTCCGCGCACAGGGCGTCTACCGAGGCCACCTCGGTGCGGGCCTGGGCCTCCAGGTCGGCGGCCTTGAGCTTCAGCGCCGAGAGCACGTCGAGGACCTGGGCTTCTTTCTCTTTTCGGGCCGCCTTGGTGGCCAGGACGGCCGCCTCCTCTTCGGCGGTTTCCTGATCGGGCCCCAGGCGCGCCTCGGCCTCGAGCCATTCCGCACTCGGCAGTTCGTGGTGGCAGCAGGACATGGGTGTTCCTCCTTTGACCGGGTTCAGGCGACCACGAGTTCGACGCCCAGGGCGATGAGAACGTTGTGGATCGTGTTGTGGATGGTGATCCGGCTCGAGCCGGCGAACAGGAGCCCCACGGCCCTCCGGCCGGCCCGTTCGAGGAGCAGGGAGCCGGAGTCCCCCCCCTGGCTCATGTTGCTGGTGATGATCTGGTTGCGGAAGTAGGCGGTGCCCCTCGCGCCGTAGCCCACGGCCACGGTGGCGTCGATGCCGGTGACCCGGCCCGCGGTGGTGCCCGTGGTGCGGCCGGTTTTCACCACGGCCTGGCCCAGGGTCGCCTCGGCGGTTCCCGTGGGAAGCCCCAGCCCGTGGATCGGCCCGATCACGGCCCGCAGGTCCACCGGCAGGGCGAGGGCCGCGTCCACCAGGTTGTACCGATCGGGGGAGCCGAACCGGATGGGGACGAACCGGGCCAGGCGGGCCACGAGGTCCCGGGGGTACGCCCCGCCGTCGTGCCGGCCCGGCTGGAGCACCGGGTCGCCGGGGCTGGCCCCGTTGGAGTTCGCCAGCACGTGGTTGTTGCTCAGGATGTACGTCCGGCAGGGCGGGCACCGGTCCCGGACCAGGCACCCGAAGGTGCCGGCCGTGATCCGGTAGTGGCCCAGGCTGAACCCCGGGCGGCAGGGCCGGATGCGGGCCGTGTTGGCCAGGGCTTCGAGCCGCCCGGTCTCCACCACGTCGGTTTTGGTGCCGTCGCACTCCTGGGGCACCACGGCGTTGCGGGGAAGGTCCTTCTTCGGGAGCTTCTTCTCCACGTAGACCACCAGGGCAACGTCCTTGGTGGCCTTTCCCTTCACCTCCTTGAACCCGATCCCGACCCCCACCACGTTGGGGAGCCCGAGGAGTTCGGGTTCCCGCGCTTCCTTGGCGAGTTGCGCCTCCTGAACGGCCTGTGGGTCCACCCCTTCGCCTGCCATGACCACCTCCTCGGGCCTCGCCCGGTTCGGGAACTCCCCCGTGGGAGGGCAGCCAAGCCGGGCGGGGTCACGGCCGGGTCACGGGACGGTCACGGCGGGCTCACCGGGGCGGGAACGAACCGAACGGTTTGCGAAAAGGGCCGATCGGATAGGGCGGGGGTCAGGCCCGGTCGAGGAGCCGCTCCAGGCGTTCAAGGCACCGCTCCAGCCGTTCCACGGCGTCCTCGATGCGCCCGTCCTCCCGCTCCGCGGGGCCGGGCGAAGGGGTGACGCTCCGGGCGTCGGCCGCGAGACGGCGTGTCTCCTCTTCGGGCTCGGCTCCGAGTTCGCTGCGCAGCGCCTGCCGACACCGTTCGAACTGCCGCAGGGCGAGGGTTCGATGGCCGGCTTCGAGGTGGATCCGCATGACGTGGCGGTGCACGTCCTCCCGGAGGGGGTCTTCGTCGAGGAGACGGAGGGCCGCCTCGAGGGCCCGCTCGTACATCCCGTAGTAGGCGTGGAACCGGGCGAGGGTTTCGAGGACCTGGTGGTACCGCCGCCGCGCGTTCTCCCGGGGGAGGTCGATCCAGGGGGCGTCCCAGCCGGCGAGGAGGTCCCCGCGGTAGAGCCGGGTGCCCCGCTCGGCCCGGGCGGCGTCGTCGAAGGAAAGGGCGTGGAACGGTTCCCGGACGGAGGCGTGGGTGAGGTCGAGGAACTCGGCCAGGTCCAGCCGGTGGGCCCCGAGGTCGATGCCGACCTCACCGCCGCGGTGGACGACGCATTCCCCCCCGTCGTCCCCGAGGGCGGTCCGGAGGCGCCAGAGGGCCGTGCTGAGGCATCGGCGGGCCTGGGCGTCGGGAAGGCCGGACCACAGCGTGCCGGCTGCCACGCCCCAGGGTACCGACCGGCCCGCGCACAGGAGGTGCGCGAGCACGGTGGCGGCGCTGGCCGGGAGCCGCACCGGTTTGCCCCCGCCGCGCGGCTCCACCCGAAACTCCCCCAGCACCAGAAACCGAAACGCCTCCATCCTTCCCCTTCCCGCACACGGCCGGGGCCGAAATCGCAAGGGAGACCGCGCAGTAGTGTCAGTGACGGGTTCCCAGGTCCGGAACCCTAACCGCGCGGAGGAAAACGTCAAACGACCGGCCCCGGATTGGGCGATGGCAGGTTCCCAAAGAGCGACGGGGACAACGGCACGAAGGGGGGGCACGCGAGGGGCGAAAACCGTGCTCCCGCCCCCGTCGCGGCGCATCGAGCGGCCCCGGGCCGGCACCCCGACCGGGGAGCAGATTTGAGCGCGGCCGTCTCTCGGTCCGGGTCGGAAGGGGTGTGGGCGCCCCGGTACGGCGCAGTCCCAATCACCAGCGGCCTCGGGTCCCACAGCAAGCGGCCCCGCCCAGAACCCGGCACGGGGGACGGGGGCGCGGGGTGCCGGTAAGGGGGGCTTCGCCACCCGTCATCCCGCCGGCAGACGAGCCACCGGTTGTGCCTACCCCGCCCCCTGGTCGGTGGGGTAGCATGGCCGGACCGCACCGGCCGGGTGCCGGTGTGAGAGCGGCGCCGTGCAGGCGACAGAGGACGGGGGGTCCCTGCCATCTGTCCTCTGCATTTGGCCTCCTGAGCGGCCGCCCCCACGGGCTGGGACGGGCGATGGCGTCTGGATCGCGAAGGCTTTCAGCCGCCCGCCCGCCAAACAGCCCAACCGCCCCGCTGAAGGAACGGAACCAGACCGAGGACCGCAGACCGGAGACCGATTGTGTTCGGAAAAGGATTTCGCGCCTGCCTGCCCGTGGCCGCGAGCGTGGCCGCCTACGGGAGCGTGCTGGGGGTGCTGGCCGCCCAGAAGCAGCTTTCCTGGGGGCAGGTGCTGTGGATGGACCTCTTGGTGTTTGCCGGGTCGGCCCAGTTCGTCATGGTGGACCTGTGGGCCTGGCCCCCGGCCGCGGGCCCCATGGCCCTCGCCGTGGGGGTCATCAACGCCCGGTACCTCCTGATCGGGGCGACCCTCCGGCCCGTGTTTGAGGGGAGGGGCCTCCTGAGCAAGCTCTTTTTCATGCACTTCGTGGCCGACGAAAACTGGGCCGTCACCATGGCCGCCCACCGCCGGGGCGAAGCCGACGTGTGGCACCTTTGGGGCGGGGGGCTTTGCGTGATGGCGGCCTGGTGCCTGGGAACCCTGGCCGGGGTGGGCCTGGGGGCCGCGGTGCCCGACCCCGAGGCATGGGCCCTGGATTTCGCGTTCACGGCGGTGTTTACGGCCCTGGCCGTGAGCCTGTGGCGCGGCGCCCCTCGCGACGGGTTGCCCTGGGCCGCGGCCGTGGGGGCCGCCTGCCTGGCCGACCGGTGGCTTCCGGGCACCTGGTACGTGCTGGCCGGCGGGTTGGCCGGGGCCGTGGCGGCCGCGTTCGGCCGGGGGGACGAGCCGTGAGGGCCGGCGGATGGCTCGCCGCCGTGGCGGCGGCGGCCGGCGTGACCTACGCCCTCAGGGTCACGGGGCTCCTCCTCTCGGACCGCCTGCCGCGCGGGGGACGAGTGCGGCGGGCCCTGGATGCGCTCCCGGGGGCGATCCTGGTTTCGCTCGTGGCCCCGTCGGTGGGGAAGGCCGGGCCCTGGGGCCTGGGGGCCGCGGGGCTGACCGCATGGGTCGCCCTGCGCACCCGAAACGTGTTCCTGGCCATGCTGGCCGGCATGGCCGTGGTGATCCTCCAGCGGAGGCTCGGGTGGTGAGCGGCAAGGGCGCCCTGGCCCGGCCCCTGCCGGCCCTCCAGGACCCCGAAGGGGACCGGGTGCCTGAAGGCCTTCCCCCGGTCATCGACGCCCACGTCCACGTGTTCCCCGACCGGCTCTTTGCCGCCGTGCGCTCGTGGTTCGACGCCCACGGGTGGCCGATCCGGTACCGCCTCACGGCCGCCGACGCCGTGCGGTTTCTTCTCGACCGGGGAGTGGAGCACCTCGTTCTCCTCCAGTACGCCCACCGCCCCGGCATCGCCCGGGACCTGAACCGGTTCCTGGCCGGGTTGGTGCGGGGGGAGCCGCGGGTCACGGGGCTCGCCACGGTGTTCCCCGGAGAGCCCGGGGCCCGGGAGATCCTGGAGGAGGCGGTGGATCTAGGGCTACGGGGGGTGAAGCTCCACGCCCACGTCCAGGGGATCCCGGCGGACGACGCCGCCACCTTCGAGGTGGCCGCGTTCTGCGCCGAGCGGGGGGTGCCGCTCGTGGCCCATTTCGGCCGGGAGCCCCGGAGCCCGGCGTACCCCACGGACCCCCATCGCACCTGCTCGGCCGGGCGGACCCGGCGGCTCCTGGAGGCGTTCCCGGGGCTCAAGCTGGTGGTGCCCCACCTGGGGGCCGACGAGTTCGAGGCCCATGCGGAGCTCCTGGAGGCGTTCGATCGCCTGTGGCTCGACACCACCATGATGCTCGCCGGGTACTTCCCCGGCCTCACGCCCCCGCCGATCACCCGGTTTCGGGCCGACCGGATCCTTTTCGGCAGCGATTTCCCGAACCTCCCCTACGCCTGGGACAGGGAACTCCGACGCATCCGGACCCTCGGGCTCCCGCCGGAAACCCGGGAGCGGGTCCTCCACCGAAACGCCCGGGAGGTGTTCGGGATCCCCGGTTAGCCCGGCCCGCCCGAAGGCAAGGTGCGCCCATTTCTAACTCGAGGGCTCCCTCTTGACACGAAACCGACCCCGATTAGACTTCTGGGCGTGAAACGGTCGTCCGGGCGGGAGGCAACCCTTCATGGCGATTTTGGAAATTTCCGTCGTGCCCATCGGAACAGGGGGTCCGAGCTTGAGCCGCCACCTGGGGGCGGTCGCGAAGGAACTCGAGCGAAGCGGCCTCCGGTACGAGGTACATCCCATGGGCACCGTGGTGGAAGGCCCGTTGGACGAACTGCTGGCCCTGGCCCGGCGGATGCACGAGGCCGGATTTTCCTCCGGGGTGTCGCGGGTGCTCACCCGGATCGCCATCGACGACCGCAGGGACAGGGATCGGCCCATGGAGGCGAAGGTGGAAAGCCTCAAGCGGGCCGCCCGGAAGGCGGGGCCGTGATTCGCCTCGAGATCCCCGGGGCGGAACCCCTCGAGCTCCGCTCCGTGCTCGCGGATTTCAACGGCACCCTGGCCGTGGACGGCCGGATCTCGGCGGGGGTCCGAAAGCGCCTCGAGGCCCTGGCGGCGAAGATCCGGGTGGTCGTGGCCACGGCCGACACCTTTGGCACGGTGGAGGCCGAGGTCGCGCTCCCAGGGGTGGAGGTCCGGAGGCTCACGGCGGGGTTCCAGTCGGCCCAGAAGGAGAAGATCCTGGAGCAGTTGGGGCCCGAGGCGACGGTGGCCCTCGGCAATGGGGTGAACGACCACCGCATGGTGGCCAGGGCCGCGTTGGGGATCGTGGTGCTGGGCCCCGAGGGTGCCGCCTGGGAAACGCTTCGCCGGGCCCGGGTGGTGGTGCCGTCGGCCGAGGACGCCCTGGACCTCCTCTTGGAGCCCAGGCGGCTGGTGGCGACCCTCCGGGACTGAGGCGGGTTCGCCCATCGCGATTGCACCACGGAGGGAACGGAGGACACGGAGACCCTCACGTTTCGGCGCGAGAGCGCGGAGGACCCGATGGACCCAACGGTGCGGCAGGCCTCGCTGTGGGAAGGGGTGGAGGGGGAACCGGGGCACGTGCGGTGCCGGCTGTGCTCCCACCGGTGCCGCATCGCGCCCGGCCGGCGAGGGCTTTGCGGGGTGCGCGAAAACCGGGGCGGAACCCTCTTCACCTTGGTCTATGGTCGGCTGGTGGCCGCCAACGTGGACCCCATCGAGAAAAAACCCCTCTTCCACGTGGCCCCGGGGAGCCTCTCGTACTCGATCGCCACGGCCGGGTGCAACTTTCGGTGCCTCCACTGCCAGAACTACTCCATCAGCCAGGCCCCTCGCGAGGGGGGCTCCGTCCCCGGCCGGCACGTGCCGGCCGAAACCGTGGTGCGGGAAGCCGTGGCCTCGGGGTGTGCGTCCATCGCCTACACCTACACCGAGCCGACGATCTTTTTCGAGTACGCCCACGACTGCATGACCCTGGCCCACGGGCAGGGGCTTCTCAACGTGTTCGTGACCAACGGGTACATGACCCCGGAGTGCCTCGACGCGGCGGACGGGCTCCTCGACGCGGCGAACGTGGACCTGAAGTCCATGTCGGACGAGTTCTACCGCACGGTGTGCGGGGCCCGGCTCCAGCCGGTTCTCGACACGATCCGGGAGTTTGTCCGGCGGGGGGTGTGGGTGGAGGTCACCACCCTGGTGATCCCGGGCCGCAACGACTCCGAGGCGGAACTCCGGGAGGCGGCCCGGTTCCTCGCGGGCGTGAGCCCCGAGATCCCGTGGCATGTGACGGGGTTTTTCCCCACCTACAAGCTCACCGACGCGCCCCCGACTCCGGTTTCCACGCTTCGTAGGGCCTGGGAGATCGGCCGGGAGGAGGGGCTTCGGTTCGTGTACACGGGCAACCGCCCGGGTCGGGGAGGGGAGGACACGGTGTGCCCGTCGTGCGGCGAGATCGTCGTGGGACGCCTCGGCTATGCGCTCACCCGACGGAACCTGACCGGTGACGGCCGGTGCGGGTCGTGCGGGGAGCGGATTCCGGGCCTCAACATGGGAGGTGGTCCATCATGAAGTACAAACGAATCCTGGTGCCGCTCGACGGAAGCGAGTTGGCCGAGAAGGCCCTGGACGAGGCCCTTCCGCTGGCCCGACAGGCCGGGGGCGAGGTCATTTTGGTCGGGGTGCTCGACCTCACGGCGGGCATGTACGACGTGTACGCCGAGGCGTTCAACCCGGTGGACCTGCGGGCCCAGCTGGAAAAGTTCCTGGAGGCCGCCCTCGAGCGGGCACGGGAGCGGGCCCAGGCCGAGGGGGTGGCGGCCCGGCGGTTTCTGCGGGTGGGGGTACCCCACGAGGAGATCGTGAATCTGGCCCGGGAGGAGGGCGCCGACCTTATCGTGATGACCACCCACGGCCGAAGGGGATTGACCCACCTGCTCTTGGGAAGCGTCACGGAACGGGTGATCCGCACCAGCCCCTGCCCGGTGCTGGTGGTGCGGCCTGGTGGGGGGGAGTCGGCGGGTGGGTGATCGGGGGCGCAAGAATCGGAGGATCGAGGGAGGCGGTTTTGGGTTGACAGCGGCCGAGGCGTGGTATAAAAGACGAAAAAGGTTATCAATATGATCATCACCCGAGCCACCGAGTACTCGATCCGGGCAGCCCTCTACCTGGCGGAGAAATACCCGGCCCAGGTGGTGTCGAAGCAGGAGATCTGCGAGGCCGAGGGCATCACCCCCGCGTTTTTGACCAAGATCCTGCAGCCGCTGATCCACGCGGGCCTGGTGCGGTCGAAACGGGGGGTTTCCGGGGGCTTTGCCCTGGCCAAGGACCCTTCGCGGCTCACGCTGCTCGACGTGATGGAGGCGGCCGAGGAGCCGATGCTCTTGAACATTTGCCTCATGGAAAACCACCCGTGCGAGCGGGAGTGCACCTGCCCGGTGCACAAGATGTGGGCCGAGGCCAAGGAGAAACTCTCCGAGATCTTCTCCCGCCGGACCTTGGCCGAGTTGGTGGAGGAGCGAAAGCGGTTGCGCGCCCGGGCGGGCGAGTGCACGTAATGGGAGGAAACGAGCCCGTGGGGTGTCCTGGGCCGACCCGCCCCGCGGGCGACCAGCCGCGTTCCGCCCCTCCGGGGCCCCGGGGCGGGTCGGTTGGGCTTCATCCGAACGGACATTTCCAAGGGAGGAGAGCTGAACATGAAACGCTATGCGATGGGACTGTGCCTTGTGGCTGCGGTGGCCTTGGCCTCCGTGGCGGCGGCGGACGACGACGTGACCCAGAAGCACCCGTTTTTCCCGAGCCTCTTGAACACGGCCACGGGGAAGCCGGTGAAGTCCACCGACTTTTACCCCCCGACCAAGTGCAAGGGCTGCCACGCCGAGATTTACGACCAGTGGAAGGGGTCCATGCACTCCAACGCCTACCGGGACCCGGTGTTCCAGGCCCTCTGGAAGCTGGCGAACAAGGAGACGGGGGGCCTCACCGACAAGCTGTGCGCCGGGTGTCACACGGCCGTGGGCACGGTGAGCGAGGAGGTCCGGATGGGCGAGGACGGCGAGTTCCATGTGAGCGAGATCGCCGAGGAGGGGGTCCAGTGCCACCTGTGCCACAGCGTGGTGGACACCCGGATGCTCGAAACCCCCACCACCATGCCCCAGAACGCGAGCATCGTGGTGGACCCGGGGCTCACCATGCGGGGGCCCTACAAGGATGCGAAGCCCATGTGGCACAAGGCCGAGTACTCGGAGCTCCACACCAAGGCCGAGTTCTGCGGGAACTGCCACAACGTGTTTCACCCCCTCAACAACTTCCACATCGAGAACACCTATAACGAGTGGAAGTTCTCGGTGTACGCCCAGAAGGGCATCGTGTGCCAGGACTGTCACATGATGCCCGTGGAGAAGGCGATCGAGGTGGCCCGCACCCTGGAGAAGCCCAAGAACCCGGGCAAGGCCTCTCCCATGGGGCCCGACCGGGACAACGTGTTCACCCACGAGTTCGTGGGCGGGAACTTCACGGTGACGGCGCTCCTCGGGGCGGACAAACACGCCGAGATCGCGAAGAAGCGCCTCCAGAGCGCGGCCGAGCTCGAGCTCAAGCTGCCCGAGAAGGCCGACGACGGCGACATCGCCCGGATCACGGTGCGGGTGCACAACGTGGGCGCCGGCCACAACCTGCCCACCAGCCTGACCGAGGTGCGCCAGATGTGGCTCGACGTCAAGGTCACCGACGCCAGCGGCCGGGAGCTCTACCGGTCCGGCGCCCTAGACAAGGACTACAACCTCACCGAGGGAACGGTGCTCTTTCGGGCCGACGCCGTGGACGAGAAGGGCCGCCACACGGTGAAGCCCTGGGAGATCGTGCGGTTCAACTTCAACACCACCATCCCGCCCAAGGGGTACGCGGACCGGGAGTTTGCGTTCCTCGTGCCGGACGACGCCAAGGGGCCCCTGAAGGTGGAGGTGAAACTGCGGTATCGGTCCTACCCGCAGGCCGTGGCGAACCTGCTCCTGGGGGAGAAGGCCCCGGTGCTGCCCATCGTGGACATGGCCAAGGCCGAGGGTGCGATCCCGGTGGACTGATCGCGCTGTCGAGATCTTCGTTTGACCCCAGCCGGGGCGGTCGGGCGTTGCGGCCCGTCCGCCCCGGTTTCGTTTGGCCGGCCGCCGCTTTCCCGCTCGCCCGGGTTTCTGCTACCCTGCCGCCGCCATGACCGCGCGACCCGACGAAGCCCGCCGGCTCCGGACGATCCTGGACGCCCTGGAACGGACGTACCCCGACGTGCGGCCGAGCCTCAACCACCGCTCGCCCTGGGAACTCCTGGTGGCCACCATTCTTTCGGCCCAGTGCTCCGACGCCCAGGTGAACCGGGTGACGCCGGAACTGTTTGGCCGGTATCCCACACCGGAGGACCTGGCCCGGGCCGAGCCGGCGGAGGTCGAACCCCTGATCCGGTCGATCGGGCTCTTCCGGGGCAAGGCTCGGAACCTGGTGGCCACGGCCCGGGCCCTGGTGGAGCGCCACGGCGGCGAGGTGCCGGCCGACCGGGCGGCCCTGGAGGCCCTGCCCGGGGTGGGGCGGAAGACCGCGTCGGTCGTGCTGGCCCAGGCGTTCGGGATCCCGGCGTTTCCGGTGGACACCCACGTGGGCCGGGTGTGCCATCGGCTGGGGTTCGCGCCCCGGCCCGAGCCCCGGACGGTGGAGGAGGCGGTGGCCCCGCTCCTGCCGCCCGGGCGCTGGAACCTGGCCCATCTTCTGCTCATCCGCCACGGCCGCGAGGTGTGTCACGCCCGCCGGCCCGCGTGCAACCGCTGTCCCGTAGCGAGGTGGTGCCCATGGCCGCACCGAGCGAAGCCCTGACCCGCATGGACCGCCGGGTGCAGCTGCGCCTCGAGGCGATCCGCCGCCTCATGCGCAAGGGCGCGGTGGCCAACCTCCGGCGGATCGTCGAGAAGACCCACCCGGCCGACCTCGCGGCCATCTTCCAGGAGCTCAACGACCTGGAGCAGGGCCGGCTGTTCCAGATCCTGGTGCAGGCGGGCCTGGCCGGCGACGTCCTGAGCGAGATGTCGCCCGACGTGCTCCAGGAGCTCGTGGAGAGCCTGAGCGACGAGGAGTTGGCCGAGATCCTGGCCAGCATGGACGCCGACGACGCCGCCGACCTCCTGGCGCTCCTCCCGGAGGACCGCCGCTCGGGGATTCTGGCGGCCATGAACCTCGAGGACTCCGAGGACATCGGAAAGCTCCTCGGCTACCCCGAGGACTCGGCGGGCGGCATCATGACCTCGTCCTTCTTCGCCCTGGGCGAGGGGGTCACCGTGGAGGAGGCCATCCGGGCGATCCAGGGGGCCGAGGAGGCCGAGACGGTCTTCTACGTGTACGTGGTGGACGACGAGGGGCGGCTCGTTGGGGTCGTGAGCCTGCGGCAGCTCATCACCTCACCGCCCACGGCGACGCTCCGGCAGATCATGGCCACCGACGTGATCAAGGTGGACGTCCACACCGACCAGGAGCAGGTGGCCCGGCTGGTGGCCAAGTATGACCTCCTGGCAATCCCGGTCGTGGACGAGGCCGAGCGCCTGGTCGGGATCATCACCGTGGACGACGTGATCGACGTCCTGCGGGAAGAGGCCACCGAGGACGTGTTCAAGATGGCCGGTACGAGCCAGGAGGAGCTCGTGTACGGCAACCAGGTGCTTCCGATCGTGCGGATCCGGATGCCCTGGCTCGTGATCAACCTGTTCGGGGGCATCCTCACCGGGACGATCCTGTGGTGGTTCCGGGCCACGGTGGAGGAGATCATCGCGCTCGTCTCCTTCGTGCCGGTCATCACGGCCATGGGCGGAAACGTGGGCACCCAGAGTTCCTCGATCCTCGTGCGGGCCTTTGCCACCGGCCGGGTGGACTTCCAGAACCTGGGGGCCCACCTGTGGAAGGAGGTCCGGGTGGGGCTGCTTCTGGGGCTCGTCTGCGGGCTCCTGGTGGGGGCGGTGGCCGTTGTTTGGCACAAGAACGTGTTCCTGGGGGTGGTGGTGGCCGTGTCCATGGTGGCGGCGATGACCGTGGCTGCCACCATGGGGACGCTCGCCCCCGCTCTGTTCCGCAAGCTCGAGATCGACCCGGCCGTGGCCTCGGGCCCGTTCGTCACCACCGCCAACGACATCACCGGCATCCTGATCTACCTGGGCACCGCCACCGCGCTCCTCAAGTTCTTGCCCCACGTCCGATGACCCCCCGCCGCACCGAGGCCTTCGTGCTCCGGACCCGCCCCCTGGGCGAGACCGACCGGGTCGCCGACCTCCTCACCGCCGATCTGGGCCGGGTGGCCGTGGTGGCCAAGGGGGCCCGGCGCTCGTGCAAGCGGTTCGGCGGGCTCTTGGATTACTTCGTGCGGGTCCGGGCTACCCTCCGGCCCGGCCGGGGGGAGCTGTGGCGCCTGGAGGACGTGGAACTCGTCCGGGATTACGGCGGGGTGGCCCGGGATCTGGGAACCCACGCCGCCGCGGCGCACGTGCTCGAGGTGGCCTGGCTGGGCACCCGGGAGGCCGGCCCGGACCGGGCGGTGTTCCACCTGGTGGACGCGGCTCTGGCCGCCCTGGCGGCCGGGGCGGAGCCCGGGAGCCTGCGCCGGGTGTTCCAGGCCCGGATGCTCCAGGCCCTCGGGTGGGCTCCGTTCGGGGCCTGCCCGGGATGCGGGGGGCGGATCGAGGCGGGGGGCGGCGTCCGCGACGGGGCGGTGTGGTGCCGGAGCTGCGGCGGGCCGGAGGCGGCCCCCCTGTCGGCGGGGGCGCTCCGCACCCTGGAGGCGGCGGCCTCGGTGCCGCTCCCGAAGCTGGGCTCGGTGCGGTTCACGCGGGCGGCCGAGGCGGAACTCGGGCCGTTTCTGGACGCGGCGCTCACCCGGGCCCTCGGTGCACGACCCCGCACGCTCGAACGCGATTGACCGGGTTTTCTCGGGTCTGCTAACGTATTCGCCCCTTTTTCCGGTAGAGAAAACAAAGGTTTTCGCAGTCAAACCCGTCGCCGGGCGTCCCGGCGACCCGCAAGGAGGACATCCAAGGTGAGCGCAACCGATCTCAAGGGAAGCTGGGCCCTGATCCTGGGGGCGTCGAGCGGGTTCGGGGCGGCCACGGCCCGGGCCCTGGCCCGGAAGGGCATGAACATCGCCGGGGTGCATCTGGACCGGAAGGCCACCTTGCCCCAGGTGGAGGCCCTGGTCAACGAGCTCGAGGCCACGGGCGCGCGGGTGCGGTTCTTCAACGGGAATGCCGCCGACGCGGAGAAGCGCCGGGAGGTGCTCGATGCGCTCGCGACCGAGTGCGGCGACGGCCCCAAGGTTCGGGTGCTCCTGCACAGCCTGGCCTTCGGCGCCCTCAGGCCCTTTGTGGGGGACCCCAGCGAAACCGTGACCCAGGCCCAGATGGAGATGACCCTGGATGTCATGGCCCACAGCCTGGTGTATTGGACCCAGGACCTGGTGGCCCGAGGGCTCTTCGACCGGGGCGGCCGCATCTTCGCCATGACGAGCTCCGGCGGCCAGCGGGTCTGGGCGTACTACGGCGCGGTCTCGGCGGCCAAGGCGGCGCTGGAGAGCCACATCCGCCAGCTTGCCCTGGAACTCGCCCCCCGCGGCATCACCGCCAACGCGATCCGCGCCGGGGTGACCGACACCCCGGCGCTTCGCAAAATCCCGGGGCACCAGCAGATGGTGGAGGTGGCGAAGTCGCGAAACCCCATGGGCCGGCTGACCACCCCGGAGGATGTGGCCGAGGCCATCGCGCTCCTGGCCGAGCCGGCCAGTTACTGGGTCACGGGTAACGTGATCGGGGTGGACGGCGGGGAGGACATTACCGGCTAGGCGGCTGGGAGGCTGGGACGCTAGGACGCTAGGACGCTAGGACGCTGGGACGTTAGGACGCACACCTCTTGCGATGCCACAGAGGGCAGGTGCCGAGACTCCCTGTCCTCTGTCCTCTGACCCCTGACCCCTGACCCCTGACCCCTGACCCCTGGCACGGTCCGCGTTCCCGCATCGGGACCTGAACCCGGCCGTTCCCCGGACACTCGGAGGGCCCCGCCGGGGCCTCTAAGGGCTCCCAAGGAGGATCCGATATGACGTTCCAAGAGGTCATCTTGCGGCTCGAGCGGTACTGGGCCGCCCAGGGGTGCCTGATTGCCCAGCCCTGCGACATCGAGGTGGGTGCCGGCACCATGAACCCCCACACGTTCCTGCGGTGCCTCGGGCCCGAGCCCTGGTACGTGGCCTACGTGGAGCCGAGCCGCCGGCCCACCGACGGCCGGTACGGCGAGAACCCGAACCGGCTCCAGCACTACTACCAGTACCAGGTGATCCTGAAACCCTCCCCCCAGGACGTGCTCGAGCGCTACATCGGCAGCCTCAAGGCGCTCGGGATCGACCCCCTGGACCACGACATCCGGTTCGTGGAGGACGACTGGGAGAGCCCGACCCTGGGGGCCTGGGGCCTGGGGTGGGAGGTGTGGCTCGATGGCATGGAGATCACGCAATTCACCTACTTCCAACAGGCCGGCGGCATCGACTGCCGGCCCGTGTCGGCCGAGATCACCTACGGCTTGGAGCGCATCGCCATGTACCTGCAGGGGGTCGACAGCGTGTTCGACCTGGTGTGGGTCGACGGGGTCACCTACGGCGACGTGCATCACCGGGGCGAGGTGGAGGGCAGCACCTACAACTTCGAGGAGGCCGACGTGCCGATGCTGTTTGAGCTCTTCGACCGGTACGAGGCCGAGGCCCGGCGCATCATCGAAAAGGGGCTCGTGCTGCCCGCCTACGACTACACCCTCAAGTGCTCCCACACCTTCAACCTCTTGGACGCCCGGGGCGCCATCAGCGTGACCGAGCGCACCCGGTTCATCGGCCGGGTGCGCGACCTGGCCCGCCGGGTGGCCGAGGCCTACGTGGCTCAGCGCGAGGCCATGGGTTGGCCGCTCCGGGGCAAGTTCGAGCTGCGGCCGGCCGGGGAGGTGACGGCATGAGCGCGACCCGGGAGTTCCTGCTCGAGGTCGGGACCGAGGAGATCCCGGCCGGGTTCCTGCCCCCGGCCCGGGCCCAGTTGGCCGAGGCCGCCCGAAAGGGGCTCGAGGCCGCCCGGATCGGGTTTGGGGAGGTCCGGGCCCTGGGCACCCCCCGGCGCCTGGTGCTCCACGTGACCGGGGTGGCCGAGCGCCAGGCCGACGCCGTGGAGGAGAAGGTCGGGCCCCCGGTCTCGGCCGCCTTCGACGCCGAGGGCCGGCCCACCCGGGCGGCCGAGGGGTTCGCCCGCTCCAACGGGGTGGCCGTGGAGGATCTTCTGCGGGTTGAAACCGAGAAAGGCTGGTACGTGGCGGTGCGCCGGGAGCTCAAGGGCCGGCCCACGGCCGAGGTCCTGGCCGAGCTGGTGCCCGGATGGCTCACGGGGCTTCACTTCCCCAAGACCATGCGGTGGGGCGCGGGCGAGATGGCCTTTGCCCGGCCCGTCCACTGGGTGGTGGCCCTCTTCGGGGACGAGGTGGTGGAGTTCGAGTTCGCGGGCGTGCGCTCGGGCCGCCAGAGCCGGGGGCACCGGTTCCACCACCCCGACGCCGTCGACGTGATGGACGCCGAGGATTACTTCCGGAAGATGCGCGACGCCTGGGTCGTGGTGGATCCGGCCGAGCGCCGGGAGTTGATCCGGGAGGGAGTCGCCGCGGCGGCCCGGAAGGTGGGGGGCGAGCCCCTGGCCGACGACGACCTCCTCACCACCGTGGTGGATCTGGTGGAGTACCCGGTGCCCGTGGTCGGCAGTTTCGAGGAGCGCTACCTGGAGCTCCCCCGGGAACTCCTCATCCTCACCATGAAGCACCACCAGAAGTACTTCGCCGTGGTGGACGGGGAGGGGCGGCTCCTGAACCACTTCGTGGCCGTGTCGAACACCCGGGCCCGGGATCTGGCGGTGGTGGCCCGGGGGAACGAACGGGTCTTGCGGGCCCGGCTCGCGGACGCGCGGTTCTTCTTCGACGAGGACCAGAAAAAATCCCTGGAGGAGCACGCCGAGGGCCTGAAGAAGGTGGTGTTCCAGGCGAAGCTCGGTACGAGCTTCGAGAAGGTGGAGCGGTTCCGGGCCATCGCGGCCCGGCTCGCCGAGCGGGTCTGCCCGGAACGAGCGGCCGTGGTGGACCGGATCGCCCGGCTGGCCAAGGCCGACCTGGAGACCCAGATGGTCTACGAGTTCCCCGAACTCCAGGGCATCGTGGGCCGGGAGTACGCCCTGCGGGCCGGGGAGGACCCGGTGGTGGCCCGGGGCATCGAGGAGCATTACTGGCCGGTCCAGGCCGGCGGGCCGGTGCCCACGACCGACGAGGCGGCCTGCGTGAGCCTGGCCGACAAGATCGACACCATCGTGGGCTGCTTCGGGGTGGGGCTCATCCCCACCGGCGCGGCCGACCCCTACGCGCTGCGGCGCCAGACCCTGGGGATCCTGCGGATCCTCCTGGAGCGGGGGCTGCGGATTCCCCTGGGCTGGCTCGTGGACCAGGCCCTCGAGGGGCTTTCGGACCGGCTCACCCGGCCGGCCGACGAGGTGAGAGCCGACGTGCTCTCGTTCTTCCGGGTGCGGTTGGAGGGACTGCTCACGCAGCAGGGCCTCGATGCCGATCTCGTAGCCGCGGTGCTCGACCGGGGGTTCGACGATGTGCTCGACGCCGCGGCCCGGGCCAACGCCCTCCAGGCGGCCCGCCGGGACGGCCGGCTCGACCCCCTGGCCGAGACCTTCAAGCGGGTGGGCAACATCCTGAAGGGCCAGACGCCCGGGGAGGTGCGGCCGGAGGCGTTCGTGGCCGAGGCCGAGGAGGCCTTGTGGGAGGCCTACCAGGCCGTGGCCCGGCAGATGGAGGAGGCCGCGGCCCGGGGCGCCTACGACGAGTTCCTGGACGGGGCGGCCCCGCTGAAGGCCGCCGTGGACCGGTTCTTCGACGAGGTGCTGGTGATGGACCCCGACCCGGCGGTCCGGGCGAACCGCCTGGCCCTCCTGGGCGCGGTGTCGACCCTCCTCAATCGGGTCGCGGAGTTCGGGAGGATCGGGTAGGGGGCCGGGAGGCTGGGCGGTCAAAGACCGTTGGTCGCAGGTCGTTGGTCGTTGCGGTTCGTTCCTTACGACCCGCGACGAACGACCTGCGGTAGTGGTCCGGTTCGTACGTCGGCGCATCGGAACGTTACCGCGAACACTCAGGAGGACGCCATGGGAAAGTACGTGTACACCTTTGGGGCCGGCCGTGCCGAGGGCCGGGCCGACATGAAGGACCTGCTGGGCGGCAAGGGGGCCAACCTGGCCGAGATGTGCCACCTGGGGATCCCGGTGCCGGCGGGATTCACCATCACCACCGAGGTGTGCACGTACTACTACGCCCACGGCCGCACCTACCCCGAGGGGCTGCGGGACGAAGTGGACGCGGCCCTTGCGTTCATGGCCGAGGTCATGGGGTCCCGGTTCGGCGACCCGGAGAACCCCCTGCTCGTCAGCGTGCGAAGCGGGGCGCGCCAGTCCATGCCCGGCATGATGGAGACCGTGCTGAACGTCGGCCTGTGCTCGGCCACGATCCCGGGCATGGTGAAAAAGACGGGTAACGAGCGGTTCGTGTACGACTCGTACCGCCGGCTCATCATGATGTACGCCGACGTCGTCATGGAGAAGGCGGCCGGCATCGAGCCCGCCGACGGCGAGGGCATCCGGCTCCAGCTCGAGCACATGATGGAGGCGCGAAAGCGCGAGAAGGGGGTCCAGAACGACACGGACCTCACGGCCGAGGACCTCAAGGCGCTTTGCGACGCGTTTCGCCGGCGGGTCGAGGAGGTGCTCGGCAAGCCCTTCCCCGACGACCCGATGGAGCAGCTCTGGGGAGCCATCGGCGCGGTGTTCCAGAGCTGGAACGGCAAGCGCGCCGTCCAGTACCGCCGGATCGAGGGCATCCCCGACGAGTGGGGCACGGCCGTGAACGTCCAGTCCATGGTGTTTGGGAACATGGGCGACCGCAGCGCCACGGGCGTGGCGTTCACCCGCAACCCGGCCACCGGCGAGAACGCCTTCTACGGCGAGTGGCTCCCCAACGCCCAGGGGGAGGACGTGGTGGCCGGCATCCGCACCCCCTACGCGATCAACGAGGCGAGCAAGAACGACGCGAACCGCCACCTGCCCACCCTCGAGGAGGTCATGCCCGAGGCCTATGCCGAGCTCCTCGACGTGCGCGACCGGCTCGAGCGCCACTACCGGGACATGCAGGACATCGAGTTCACCATCCAGGAGGGCCGGGTGTGGCTCCTGCAGACCCGCACCGGCAAGCGAAACGGCCCGGCCGCGGTGCGCATGGCCGTGGATATGGTGGAAGAGGGCCTGATCGACAAGGCCGAGGCCGTGCGGCGGGTCAAGCCCTCGCAGCTCGACGAACTGCTGCACCCCATGGTGGATCCGGCGGCCGAGGCCTCGGCGAAGCCCCTGGCCCAGGGGCTTCCGGCGGGTCCGGGGGGCGCGGTGGGCCGGATCGTGCTCACGCCCGAGAAAGCCGAGGAGCGGGCCGCGGCCGGGGAGAAGGTGATCCTGGTGCGCACCGAGACGAGCCCCGAGGACGTCCACGGCATGCACGCGGCCGAGGCCATCGTCACGGCCAAGGGCGGCATGACCTCCCACGCGGCCCTGGTGGCCCGGGGCTGGGGCAAGACCTGCGTGGTGGGCTGCGGGGCCCTCGAGATCGACCCGGGGGCCGGCACCGTGACCGTGGGCGACACCGTGCTCCGGGAGGGGGACGTGCTCACGGTGAACGGCACCAAGGGCCTCCTGTATGCCGGGGAGCTCCCCCTCATCGTGATCGACCCCGAGCGCAACGAGTGGCTCGCCAAGTTCCTCGGGTACTGCGACGAGCTGCGGCGGCTCGGGGTGCGCACCAACGCCGACCGGCCCGAGGACGCGGCCCAGGCCCGGCGGTTCGGCGCCGAGGGCATCGGGCTGTGCCGCACCGAGCACATGTTCTTCGGCGACGAGCGCATCCGGGCCATGCGGGAGATGATCCTGGCCGAGACCCCCGAGGAGCGGGCCCGGGCCCTGGAGAAGCTCCTGCCCTACCAGAAGGAGGACTTCAAGGGCATCTTCCGGGCCATGGATGGGCTCCCGGTGACCGTTCGGCTCCTGGACCCGCCGCTCCACGAGTTCGTGCCCCACGAGGAGGCCCAGATCCGGGAACTGGCCGAGTCCATGGGCAAGGACCCCGAGGCCGTGCGGGCCCGGGTGGAGCAGCTCCGGGAGATGAACCCCATGCTCGGGCACCGGGGCTGCCGGCTCGGGATCAGCTACCCCGAGATCACCCGCATGCAGGCCCGGGCGATCCTCGAGGCGGCGGCCGAGCTGCGCAACGAGGGGGTGGACGCCCGGCCCGAGATCATGGTGCCGCTCGTGGGCCACGTGGCCGAGCTCCAGGACCAGAAGCGGATCGTCCTGGAGGTGGCCGAGGAGGTGAAGCGGGCCACCGGCGTGGAGGACCTGCCGTTCCTCGTGGGCACCATGGTGGAGGTGCCCCGGGCGGCGCTCACGGCCGACGAGATCGCCCGCGAGGCCGAGTTCTTCAGCTTCGGCACCAACGACCTGACCCAGATGACCTGCGGGTTCAGCCGCGACGACGCCGGCTCGTTCCTGCCCCTCTACGTGGAGCGGGGCATCTACGAGAAGGACCCGTTCCAGAGCATCGACCAGGCCGGGGTGGGGCAGCTCGTGGCCCTGGGCACCCAGAGGGGCCGGGAGGCCCGGCCGGGCCTCAAGGTGGGGGTCTGCGGCGAGCACGGGGGTGACCCCGACTCCATCGCCTTCTTCCACCGGGTGGGCCTCGATTACGTCTCCTGCAGCCCGTTCCGGGTGCCCATCGCCCGGCTCGCCGCGGCCCAAGCCGCCGTGGCCGACAAAGACTGATGCGAACGCTCCTGGGGCTTCTGGCAGGGGCGGCCCTGTGGGCCGCCCCCGCGTGGGCCGCGCCCGGCGGGGTGGCCCACGTGACCCTCGCCTCGGGCCTGGCCCAGACCCCGTCCCGGGGCTGCGGGGCCTGCCACAGCCCCGAGTTCTCCCTGTGGATCCGCCATCCCCACAGCCATTTCCTGATCGATCCCTCGCGGGATCCCCGGCTCGTGAAGGCCCGGTGGGGCAAGCGGGTGACGGGCTGGATCAAGCACGTCGAGGGGAGGTTCCGCCGCGACGAGGTGGCCCTCGCCTACGGGGTGCTCCAGATCCAGGTGTACTTCCGGCGCGACGACGACGGCCACCGGCTGCTGCCGGCCCAGTGGAACCTGGAGGCGCGGCGCTGGGAGCCCCTGTCGCCGAGCCTCCGGCGGGTGGTCGAGGCCAGGCTCACCTGGGAGGACGGGTGTGCGGGGTGCCACACCACCGGGTACGATCCGGCCACCCGCACGTTCCCCGAGGCCAACGCCGGGTGCCAGGCCTGCCACGGCGACGGGGCGGCCCACGCCGAAACCGGCGGCCGGGAGCCGGTGCTCCGGCCCTCGGCCCTTCCGGCGCTGGAGCGGGCCGCGATCTGCGGGGCCTGCCACAGCCGGGGCGAGAGCCCCGACGGCCGCTACCCGTTCCCCGTGGGGTTCCGGCCCGGCGAACGGCTGGACAGGGCGTTTCGCCTCCACCGGCCGGACCCCGACCGGAACACCGAGTACTTCTGGCGGGGCGGGGTGGAGCGGTTGCCGTTCATGGAGTACCAGGGGTTCGTGGAGAGCCGGCACGCCGCGGCGGGGCTTTCGTGCACCACCTGTCATCTGCCCCACGGGTCCGACTACCGCCACAGCCTCCGCCGCCGCAGCGAGGACATCTGCGGCGGGTGCCACGAGAGGGCCGAGGTGCGGCTGGTGAAGGCCCACGCGGGACACCCCGACGACGAGGCCGGGTGCATCGACTGCCACATGGCGATCACGAACCCCGACCGGGGCGCCTATCGGGTGCGCACCCATAGCCTCAAGGTCTGGGTTGCCGACGACGAGGAACGCGGTACGGTGCTTTCCTCGTGCACGAGCGCGTGCCACAAGGCCGAAACCGGGGCGTGGGCGCGCCGAACCCTGGAGGAGTGGAGGGAGCCGTGACCGAGTTGGGGGGCGAGACGATCCTGGTGGTGGACGACGACCCGTCGATCCTGCCGCTCGTGGAGGCCGCCCTCGAGGAGCCGGGGCTGCGGTTTGCGGGGGCCGAGGACGGGGAGCGGGCGCTTGCGTTCCTGGACGAGGGCGGCGCGCCCGACGTCATCGTGCTCGACTGGATGATGCCCCAGCTCGACGGCCTCGGGTTTCTCCGGCGGTTCCGGGGCCGCCCCGGGGCCGACCGGGTGCCGGTGCTCCTCCTCACCGGCCGCAAGGAGGCCGACCACGTGGCCGAGGGGCTCGAGGCGGGGGCCAACGACTACCTGGTCAAACCCTTCGATCTCATGGAGCTCCGGGCCCGGGTGCGGGCGGCCCTTCGGCTCCGGCGGGTGTTCCGGGAGCTCGAGGCGGTGCGGGTGGCCCAGGTGGAGCAGGAGCGGCTCCGGGCCGTGCTGGAGACGGCCGGCGCGGTGGCCCACGCCCTGAACCAGCCGCTCACCGCCGTGGGCCTCAAGGTGGAGACCCTGCTGGAGCGGGCGGAGGATGAGGCCCTGCGGGAGGACCTGGCGTTCGTCCATCGGGGGGTGCGCCGGATCTCCCAGGCCGTGGCGAAGATCCGGCGGCTCGCCGTGTACCGGACGGTGCGCTACCTGGACGGCGTGGACATCGTGGGCCTGGAGGGGGAGGAGGACGAGGGAGGGTGAGCCGAACGGACGCGGCGTCGATCCCCTGGGAAGAGCTTCTCGACCGCCTGAGCCACGAGTTCAAGACCCCCCTGGTGTCCATCAAGGGCCACGCGGAGCTCCTCCTGGACCGGGCCCCGGGGGGGCTCGACCCGGCGGCCCGGGAGTGGGTCCGTCGGATCGCGGCCTCGGCGAACCGGCTCACCGCGCTCCTGCGAAAGCTCTCGGCCGAGGCCCACACCCGGGAGCCCTGGACCTACCTGCCCCGTCCCGTGCGCCCCGCCGACTGGATCGACGCGTGCCTGGCCGAGGCCCGCGCCCTCGCGGCCGTCCGGAACCTGGAGTGGCGGGCGGCCGCGCCCGAAGACCTCCCCGCCGTGGGCCTCGACCCCGAGGCCGGCCGCGACGCCCTCCTGGAACTCCTGCAGAACGCCGCCCGGGCGACACCGGACGGCGGAGCGGTCACGGTTTCGGCCGTGGCCGAGGAGCGGGCGGGCCGGGCCGGCGTGCGGGTCACCGTGGAGGACACCGGGGTGGGGCTCCCCGAGGGGGACAGGGCCGAGCGGTGCTTCGAGCGGTTCGTGACCCTGATCCCCCTCCACGCCCACCACAGCGGGGAGTTCGAGTTCGGCGCGGCCGGGCTGGGGCTGGGGCTCCCCATGGTCCGGGGCATCGCCCGGGCCCACGGCGGCGAGGCCTGGGCCGAGGGGCGGGGCCGCGACCCCGAGGGGCTCCCCGGGGCGCGGGTGCATCTGTGGCTCCCGGCGGCCGCTCCGGAGGGCGCCGAGGCCGCCGAGGCGGAAGGCCGGGTGCTCGTGATCGAGGCCGACCCCCAGGCCCGGCAGGTGCTCGCCCAGGGGCTCGGGCCCGGCTACGAGGTGGTGGCCCCGGAGGACCCGGAGGAGGCCCTGCGGCTCTGGCGGTGGGCCGGGCCGTGGGCCGGCTGCGTGGTGGAGCCCCAGGGGGCCGGGGGCCCCGCGTTCGTGGGGCGGCTCCTGGCCGTCGAAGGGCGGGCGCCGGTGCTGGTGTACACGGCCGGCCCGGCCTCGGACGCGGCGTTCTGGAAGCGCCTCGGGGCCGACGCCTGGGTCCCCAAACCCGCCCGGGCCCGCACGATCCGCCAGCGCCTGGGCCGTTTGGCGGCTGGGCGGCTGGGCGGCTGGGCGGCTGGGCGGCTCTAGCGATGCCGGAAGGCTCGGTTTTGCGTCCTAACGTCCTAGCGTCCCAGCGTCCCAGCGTCCTCGCGTCCTAACGTCCTAACGCTCCATCCCAACGATCCAAGGAGTCATGCCATGCCCTTTCCCAAGACCGGTCGCGACGCGGTGATCGTGAGCGCCGTGCGCACCCCCATCGGCAAGTTCGGGGGCGCCCTCAAGGACCTGCGGGCCCACCGGCTGGCCGCCCTCGTGATGGACGAGGCCCTCCGGCGGGCCGGTATCGCCGGGGCCGACCTCGACGAGGTGATCGCCGGCGAGTGCATCCAGTGCCCCGACGAGGCCAACACGGCGCGCACGGCCGCGCTCGCCGCCGGGATCCCCGTGGAGGTGCCGGCGTTCACCGCGCAAAAGCAGTGCTCCTCGTCCATGCAGGCCCTGGCCTCGGCCCGGCTCCTGGTGGCCGCGGGCGAGGCCGAGGCCGTGCTCGTCGTGGGCGTGGAGAGCATGTCGAACGCGCCGTATGTGCTCAAGACGGCCCGCTGGGGCCAGCGGCTCACCCACGGGGAGATGACCGACAGCCTCTGGGAGCTTCTGAACTCCGGGAGCCGGATCCTCGGCAACGAGATGATCATGGGGCTCACGGCCGAGAACCTGGCCGAGCGCCACGGCATCTCCCGGGCCGACCAGGACGAGGTGGCCCTGCGGAGCCACCGGAACGCCGAGGCCGCGATCCGGGAGGGCCGGTTCGCCGACGAGATCGTGCCGGTCACGATCCCGGGCCGGAAGGGCGACACCGTGGTGGACACCGACGAGCACCCCCGGTTCGGGCTCACGTCCGAGGACCTGGCGAAGCTCCCGCCCGTGTTCAAGAAGGACGGAACGGTCACGGCCGGGAACAGCTCGGGCCTCAACGACGGGGCGGCCGCGGCCGTGGTGATGAGCCGGGCCCGGGCCCGGGAGGTGGGCCTTGCGCCCCTGGGCCGCATCGTGGCCCAGACGAGCGCCGGGGTGCCGCCCGAGATCATGGGGTACGGCCCCGTGCCCGCCACCCGGAAGCTCCTGGAGCGCACCGGGGTCGCCCTCGGCGACATCGGCCTCGTGGAGCTCAACGAGGCCTTCGCGGCCCAGTACATGGCCTGCGAGCGCGACCTGGGCCTCGACCGCGACCGGGTCAACGTGAACGGAAGCGGCATCGGCCTGGGCCACCCCGTGGGGGCCACGGGCCTGCGGATCGTCGCAAGCCTTCTGTACGAGATGCGCCGCCGGGGCGTCGAGCTAGGGCTCGCGACCCTGTGCGTGGGCGGCGGCATGGGCATGGCCACCCTGGTGGAGGCGGAGTAGGGCCCTTTGTCTCCCTCTCCCCCCCCGGGGGGAGAGGGCCGGGGTGAGGGGGGGCGTTGTTGTGACCCCCTCCCCCTGTCCCCCTCCCACCAGGGGAGGGGGAACGGCTTGGTGCTGCGGGCGATCGCGGTCTGTCTCCCTCTCCCCCCTCGGGGGGAGAGGGCCGGGGTGAGGGGGGCCAAAAAAACGGGCCGCCGGGATTCCCGGCGGCCCTTGTTCCTTCGCGGTTCTTCCCCGCTCACCCCACCCGCACGTCCTTCGAGCTCTCCCACAGGCCGTGGATGTTGCAGTAGCTCGTGGCGATGAGCTTGCCCGAGGCGTTGAGTTTCAGAAACGCGCTCCCCTGGTGCTGGGTGTAGGCCGGCCCCTGGTTCGCGCCCTCGGCCGACTCGCCGTGGGCCGTGAACTCCAGGTTCGCCACCTCGAACGGGGCCTTCCCGCCCTCGGGCAGGAAGTAGAGCCGGATCCACCGGATGTGGTGCTCGGTGGTGTTGGGGTGGGCGATCTCCTTGCCCACGCACACCTTCACCTCGAACGCCTCGCCGGCGGTCACGGTGTCGGGGCAGTCGATCACCGGCACGTGCTTTTCGGCCTTCCAGTCCGCCTGCTTGTAGAGTTCTCCGATCGTGCTCATGGATCTTCCCTCCTCGGTAGGGGATGTGAGAGTGGCACAACGCGCACCCCGGCGTCCGGGATGCGCCGCGAAGCGTACCAGGGAAGTTTGGCGTGTCCAGAAAAAAGAGTCAAGAGGTCATAGTTAGCCCGAAAAATTCCGCCCCGTCGGGGTTGACCCTGTTCGGCTCGGTGGTACGGTGCCGCGCGGGGGCGCGGGAGGGCCGAAAAAAGGAGAACACCGATGAGCATTGCGCGCTTCTGGAAAGCGGTGGTGCTCGGGGTCGCCCTGTCGGTCGCCGCGGTGCCGGCGGCCTGGGCGGCCCAGGAGGCGGGCACCCAGCAGGCCGCGACGGAGCGCCTCAACCTGAACACCGCCACGGTGGAACAGTTGATGACCCTCAAGGGCATCGGCGAGGTCACCGCCCGGGCCATCGTGGACTACCGGGAACAAAACGGTCCGTTCCGGGCGGTGGACGACCTCCTGCAGGTACGGGGCATCGGCGAAAAGAAGCTCGAGGCCCTTCGGCCCTTCGTGACCGTGGAGTAGGCCCTTCACCCCAGCCCCTCCCGCGCCCCTCCATGGCGTCTACACGAGAACGGACCGGCCCGATGCTCCGATCGCGATCCCGGTCAGGCGCCCGAACCACCCGACACGCGATGAAACCCGAACCCTCCGACGCCCATGCACCCCGGCCTTCGGGCCCGCCCCGCTTCGTCGTCCACGAGCACCACGCCCGGCGCCTCCACTGGGACCTGCGCCTCGAACACGGGGGCGTGCTCGTGAGCTTTGCCGTGCCGAAGGGGGTGCCGCTGCGGCCCGGCGAGCGCCGGTTCGCCACCCGCACCGAGGACCACGACCTCGCCTACATCGGGTTCGAGGGCGTGATCCCCGAGGGCGAGTACGGCGCCGGCACCGTCACCATCTGGGACCGGGGCCACTACGAGACGCTGGAGGGCGGCCCGGGCACCCGGTGGGTCGTCCGGTTCGAGGGCGGCCGCCTCCGCGGCACCTGGGCCCTCATCCCGTTCCCCAAGGGCGGCGAGGGGGCCCATCTGCTGCTGCGAACGAGGGAGCCCCGGGCAGAACGGAAAGCTCCTCAAGGGTGAGGCGAAGGCGCCGGCGCGAGCCGGCGTCCCCCTCCCCCAGTCCCCCTCCCGCCAGGGGAGGGGGGCTACGGCACCACCGTCCGGTGCCCTCTCCCCCACGGGGGGAGAGGGGCAGGGTGAGGGGGCCGGCCCGAGCCCCGCGCTTGACGCCACCCGCCCCCGGGCCCATACTAAGGGCACATCTGCCGGTTCCCGCCCCGTCGGGAGCCGCCCGGTCGCGACGAATCCTGGGGGCGATCTGGGTTCGACGGGGACGCTGAAGCCGGAAGCTGCGTGCCGAGGTCGCCGGTTGGCCTCGTAAAACAACCGGCAAAAACACAACTGCCGACAACTACGAGTTGGCCCTCGCGGCCTAAGTAGGCCGCGACGCCCGCGCCGGCCCCGCCTGCAGGACGGCGCTGGGTGTCATCAACGCAGGCTAGTCCCGGCGCTCCGCCCCTTGGCGCCGGGGCGAACCCAAAGAGGGGCTCGCGGCGGCGGAATCCTGTCCGTGGGAGTCTGCAGCCGCTAAACCCAGTACACGGACTACGCACGTAGAGGCTCCGAGCGGATGGTCTTCGGACGCGGGTTCGATTCCCGCCGCCTCCACCAGTTTCCAGCGAAGGGCCCGTTCCGGTTCTATGCCGGAACGGGCCCTTCGTGTTTTCCGGTCCCGCCTGCCCCTGATCGCCGGGGAGAACAGCGCCGGCGCCGTCCCGAAGGCACCGCGGGGTTCCGCGGGTTCTATCCGGCTGCGGCGGAGTCCCGTCTTCCGCCCGGGCCAACCGGGGAGGTCTATTCGTTGACCCGTATTCGGACCATAGGTAGTCTGACACGGGAGCGCGGGCAAACCGCCGCGCATGCGAGATCGCCAAAGGAGAAGACCCAATCGTGCGACCGCTTAGGATTTCGGAACGCATCGTGCCGGTGAGCGAGTTCAAGGCCCGGGCCGCGGTATGGCTCAGGCGGCTCGGCGAGAGCGCGGAACCGCTGGTCATCACCCAGAACGGCAAGGCCGCCGGCGTCCTGCTCTCGCCGGCCGCATATGACGCCCTGATCGAGCGGGCCGAGTTCCTGCGGGCGGTGGAGCAGGGGTTGGCCGACGCCGAGGACGGCCGGCTGACCCCGCACGAAGACGTGGTCGTAGAGCTTCGGCGTCGGTTCGGGGTCACCGACGGAGAGTGAGCGTGGATCCGCCCGGGCCGCGGCTTCCGATCCTCTGGACCGACCGGGCCAAGGCGGATCTCACCGCCATCGGGGACTCCATCGCGGCCGACAGCCCTGTCGCGGCGGCACGGTGGGTGAGACGGCTTGTGGCTGCCGTGGAGCGGTTGGCCGAGTTCCCGTGGTCCGGTCGCCGGGTTCCGGAACTCCAGGGCCGAAAGGACCTGCGGGAGGTGGTCCAGGGGGCCTACCGAATCGTCTACCGCGTGAGGCGCGACGCCGGGGTGGTGCTGACCGTTTTCGAAGGACACCGTCGGTTCCCGGACGAACTCTCGGAAGACGAGGGAGGGCCGAGGACCGACCCAGACAAGGAGAGGGGCCCATGACCGAACGCTGCGACCGGTGCGGAACCGAACTGACCTTTGCCGACCAAGAGCCCCCGAGCGACGTGCCCCGGGACCTCCAGGACATCGGCCGCCAGGTGGCCGGCGTGGACCGGGACGCCACCCTCTGCGCCAAGTGCCGCCGCGAACTCGGCCTCCGGGCCGCCGGGAGCCTGTTCGGCTAGACGGCACGGGGGGCCTGCGCCCCCGCCCGAAGATTCCCCGTCACCACCCCGGAACCCCCGACCCGGCGTTCCCCCGTCCGTCGGACAGGATCTGACCGCGATTGCCCCACCCGGCGTTGCCCCGCCCCCGAGCTTTCCCGTACCATAGCGAACCGCCATTCCAGCCGGGAGGGAGCCATGGCGGGGAGAGGAGATCCGGCAGTTCGACGCAGCCACCCACGGCCCAACCCAGAGGCGGGGTGGCTGTTTTTCGTTGCGGGGGCGGAAGGGAAGGCGCCGTGACCCGTGATGTCCGACCCGGCTCACCGCAGCACCCCGCCGAGGCCTGGGGATTCCGGTTCGGCCGCGGGGGCGTGCACACGGCCCGCACCATGATGTTGCCGGAGCTGTCCGCCCTCCTGTAGGCCGTCCCCGATCCGTTCGCCCCGCCCGAGGCGTACCGGGCGGCCGTCGTGGCCGAGAACCGCCTGGGCAAGCGCTCCCTTCGCACCCGAAAGCTCACGGCGAAGCATCTCGCCCAGCTCTACGGCCTCGACCCGGGCATCCTGCTCTTCCGGGCGCTTCGCGACCTCTGGCCCCGCGATCCCGACGCCCGGGACGCGTTGCTGAAGGCGTTGGGCGAGTGAGAGAAATTCGTTATCAACCCGGCGCCAGTAGAGGCGCGCGAGGAAGTCGCCAGGGCATGGAGCCAGCTTCCGGCCGTCCGTGAGTGCGGCATCCGGCTTACGCTGCATCCGGCACTCAGCCGGATGGACGGCACCGCTCAAGAACTCTGGGCGTTTTTGTCCATCCGGTTGGCCGGAATAGTCCCAATCGTTGGCTGAGTGCCGGATGCAGCGACTGTAGGAGCCACGCCCGGCGCTCCAGCAGGCCCCATGCCCCGGACCGTGCCCATTTGGCCGTCGGACAATATATGCCCCGTGACCGGCTTTGCCTGTGGCATGGGTGTTCCGGGGGAAACCGGCCCGCAACGCGGAGGTGTTCCGATGCCGAAAATGAGGCCCCGTTCGCCGGGGGGCGGCGTGACCAGGATCGAAGCGCTCGGATACCGAAGCCTCCGATACGTGACCGCGGAGTTGCGGCCGTTCCAACTTCTGGTGGGGCCCAACGCGAGCGGCAAATCAACGTTTCTCGACGTTATTGGGCTGCTGGGAGATCTGGTTCGCACCGACCTGGATACGGCGATCCGGGGTGACAGCCGGCTTGAGATCATGATGCGGGCGCCCGACCCGAGCCACCTCACGTGGTTGCGCGGCGGCGATGCGTTCGAGTTGGCCGTGGAACTGGCAATTCCGCCTCAGGTACAGACGGCGAAGGGGAGGGCGTACCGTACGGTGCGGTACGAGGTACGTGTCGAGGTCACCGGTGAACCCCGGGTTGCCGCCGAAAACGTCTGGCTCGTTGGCGAAAACGGGCAAGAGACGGAAGGGGTGACCCAGACACCGGCCCAACCGACCCTGTTCCCTGCGGCGCGAGAGGCGCCGGACCACATTGTGCGTCTGCCCAGGAAGAAGTCGCCGAAAGGATGGAAG
Source organism: Deferrisoma palaeochoriense (assembly GCF_054656955.1). NCBI lineage: Bacteria > Pseudomonadati > Thermodesulfobacteriota > Deferrisomatia > Deferrisomatales > Deferrisomataceae > Deferrisoma > Deferrisoma palaeochoriense. Next base: position 9,758 of record NZ_BAAHXI010000022.1, on the reverse strand, counting down.
AAAGTTGTCTCACGGGGGGACGCGGGGCAATCATACTTCATCTCAGAGACCACGGGGTGGAATGCTCCTTTCGCGCTGTCCAGCCAGAAAACGGCCCTCGCCAGCCTGCCGGAGGACCGGGATCGTTTCCCCGTGGCTCTGTGGTTTCGCGATGTCCTCCAGACTGGTGTCCAGCGACTTGCCTTGTCGGCCGAGGCCATGCGGCGGCCGTCTCCGCCCACGCGGCAGGCCGGGTACCTCCCCGACGGGTCCAACCTGCCCTACGTGGTCGCACGGCTGGAAGAGCGGCACCCCGATCGATTGAAACGGTGGGTGGCTCACCTGCGCGAAGCATTGCCGGACATAGAGGGGGTGACCACGGCCGAGAGGGAGGAGGATCGACACCGGTACCTGGTAGTCTGCTACCGAAATGGATTGAAGGCTCCTTCTTGGCTCGTTTCGGACGGCACCCTGAGGACTCTGGCGCTTACGCTCCTCGCGTACACGCCCGACGTGGACGGGGGCATCCTGCTGATCGAGGAACCCGAGAACGGGATCCATCCCAGGGCGATCGAGACGGTTTTTCAGGCGCTTTCCTCCGTCTATGGCGCCCAGATTTTTCTAGCCACCCATTCGCCGGTTGTGCTGGGAATGGCGGAGCTGGACGACCTACTTTGTTTCGGCCGCACGGAAGAAGGTGCGACCGACATCGTGGCAGGCTGCGATCATCCCAGGGTGAAGCAGTGGAAGGGGTCGCTTGACGTTTCGAGTCTGTTCGCCGCGGGGGTGCTGGGATGAACCGGGACCTCGTCTGCGTGGTGGCCGACAAGAATATCGAGGCCGTTATTTCCACGTTGGTGCGTGAACGCAGGCGGTCCATCGGCCTCCGGGAGTTTTCGGCCGAAGTCCACGTTCACCCCTTGCGAGACCCCGGCTGCTACCGCGGAGGGCCGGAGTTCTTGCGCGGACTCCTGGGGGACACTCCGGCGCGGGGCCTCTTGGTGTTCGATCAGGAGTGGGAAGGGAACCCCCACCGCAACGCGACCGACACCGAACGGGCCGTGCGCGAGCAGTTCGCCGCCCTGGACATCGCCGACCGCGCCGAGGTGGTGGTGATCGAGCCCGAGATCGAAGCGTGGGTGTGGAGCCAATCGCCCCACGTGGAAAGGGTGTTGGGCTGGGCAGGGGCCCGGCCTCCGCTGCGTGAGTGGCTGAACTCCCGGGGCCTGTGGCCTGACGGTCGTGCAAAGCCGATAGACCCGAAGACGGCCGTGGAAGACGCATTGCGGGAAAAGCGCATCCCCCGGTCTTCGGCTCTCTACCGAGAACTGGCCGAGAAGGTTACCCTGCAGGGCTGCCAGGATGCCGCCTTCGGGCGGTTGTGCGATGTGCTCCGGCGCTGGTTCGCCGTTTGACCGTCGAGATGGGCGCCCCTCTTACGCCTTTCGGCGCGGTCCTCACCGACTCGCGTAGCCGGGGTAACTCCAGTCGTGCCCCCTCTCCAGGCGGGCAGGCCCCTCCGGCGCGGTGAGCCGCTACCGCACGCACTCGATCCGGATCGGCAGGTCGAGCTTCGTCCACGCCCGGTCGGCCGTCAGCACGGGCAGGCCCAGCACGAGCCCGGTAGCGAGGCACGCCCGGTCGCCCAGGGAGAGGCCGAGGGGCTGGGTTTTCCGTTTCAGGCCGGCCGCCCGCCAGGCGGTCTCGTCGCCGAAGGGGACGGTCTCCAGCCCGAGAGCCCCGACCACCTGGGGAATCTCGACATCCGGCATGCCCACGTCGAGGAGTTTGCCGACCACCTCCGAAAGGTTCACGGTGGAGATGAGAGCGCGGGGAAGCACGCCCAGCACGCGTTCGGCCCCCGGTTCCCCCTGCAGGACGGCCAACACGGCCGAGGCGTCGAGCACCCACGAGGTTCGGTCCTCGTGAGCCCTACTCACGCTCGGCCTCCCCGCGCCGCTCCCGAAGGAGTTCGTCCACCAGGTTCCGGCCGGTGGCGTAGCGGCTCACCATGGTTTTCGCGCGCTCCACCGCCGCCGGGAACGGCTCGATCTCGAGGCGGCCGTCCCGCACCCGGAGCAGGGCGTCGCCGCCGTCCGCCAAGCCGATCGCCTTCCGGAGCGCCGCGGGGATGACGAGCCGTCCGTTCTTCGCGACGGACACCCGAGCCTGTTGGGTCATGGCCCACCTCCTGGCATACGCTTATGGATGTGCCATTCTCGAATAGTATGGCACGTAAGCGGCGAGGGGCAATGGACGTTCGCAGGGCGGGAGGAATGACGATGGGGAGCCCGGAGGGGAGCGACGTTTCCTTTCTGGGCGGACTCGGCCGGGGGGCGAGAGCTGTCGGAGGCGATCCATGATCGGGGCGATTGCGGGGGACATCATCGGGGCGCCGTACGAGCGGCACAACATCACGGTGGAGACCGGGTGGCCCCTGTTCGACGAGGGGACGCGTTCGCGGTTCACCGACGACACGGTGCTCACGGTGGCCACGGCCGACGCCATCCTGACGGGGGCCGACTACGGCGCGAAGTACCGGGAGTGGTACCGCCGGTATCCGGACCGGGGGTTCGGGCCCGGGTTTCGGCGGTGGGCCGGGTCGGACCGGGACGAGCCCTACGGGAGCCTGGGAAACGGGTCGGCCATGCGGGTGTCGCCGGTGGCCTGGGCGTTCGACACGTTGGAGGAGGTTCTCCGGGAGGCCCGCCGCAGCGCCGAGGTGACCCACAACCACCCCGAGGGCATCAAGGGCGCCCAGGCCGTGGCCGCGGCCGTGTTCCTGGCCCGGACGGGGAGCCCCAAGGACGAGATCCGGGCGTTCGTGGAGGGCACCTTCGGGTACCGCCTCGACATCGGCCTGGACGAACTTCGGGCCCACCACAAGCCCGACGCCACCTGTCCCGGCTCGGTCCCCCAGGCGCTCACGGCCTTCCTGGTTTCCTCGGATTGGGAGGACGCCGTGCGAAAGGCGGTTTCCCTGGGCGGGGACAGCGACACCGTGGCGTCCATGGCCGGCGCCGTGGCCGAGGCGTTCTACGGCGGGGTCCCGCCCCGGATCCGCGACGAGGCGCTCGGCCGGCTGGACGAACCCCTGCTTCGGGTGGTGCGGGCCTTTTGCAGGGCGGTGGGGTTGTGGCCGGAGGAGACTGAGGGCTGAGGGAAGGGCGAAACGGTTTCGAACGGGGGGACGAGGGAGGCATCATGCAACCGTTGTACTGGCTCGTCGCCGACCAGATCGCCGCGGGCCCCTATCCGGGGTCGCCCGAACCCGGGACAGCCCGGGCCAAGGTGCGGTGGATCGCGGGGCAGGGGATCGGGGCGTTCGTGGATCTGACCGAACCGGGGGAACTCACGCAACTCGGACCCCTGGTGCCCTACGACGACGCCCTGGCCGAGGTGGCCGCAGAAACCGGAGACGGGCTCGAGCGCCTCGCGTTCCCGATCCCCGATATGGGGGCGCCCACCCCCGAGACCATGGTGCGGATCCTCGACGCCATGGACGAGCGGCTTCGGGCCGGGAGGCGGCTCTACGTCCACTGCCTCGGGGGCCGGGGCCGCACCGGGGTGGTGCTGGGGTGCTACCTGGTGCGCCACGCCCCGCGGCTTTTGGGCACCGACGATCCGGCCGAGGCCCCCGAGAGGGCCCTGCGGGCGATCGTGGAGCGCCGCAGGGCCTTCGGCATGCCCTTCGCCGGCGACTCTCCCCAAAGCGAGGCCCAGTTCCAGATGGTGTGGTCGTGGAGGGTGGGGCAGTAGGACGGGTGGCCGGTCGTGGAGTCCTTCGAGGTCGAGTGAGGCCCTCGTGAACCGGCGCCGAAGGGAGACACCACGGAGAACACGGAGGGCACGGAGGGGAAGGGGGGCCGGGCCGAAGGACCGAAGGGAAAGGGCGTCGTGGCCTGGAGGCCGCTCCAACAGGTGAAGACGCGGGCGGCAACGCTGGAATCATCAAAGATTTTAGCTTCCTAGCGTCCTGGCTTCCCAGCTTCCTAGCAGGGAGTTACATGAAGGCTCCGGTAGGCCGCGGAGCGCGGCCTGTTCGCAGAAACAATACCTTCCGCCTCGGCCACACGCTGGGCCGCCGCGGTCTGGACCACGGGACCGGAGACCGCAGACCGACGACCGGTGACCGATGTTACTTGGCAGAGCGGTTGGGCGAAAAGTGGGATTGGGCACGGAGTTGTAGCGGTGGAGCGGATGGGGTAGAGTAAGGATTCATTACTTTACCCCAACGGCAGGGTGCGGCATGCTGGCGAAGTTGACCGCGAAAAACCAGATCACTCTTCCCAAAAAGGTCACGGCGGCCGTCGGCCCCGCGGAGTACTTCGAGGTCCAGGTCGAGCACGGCCGGATCGTGTTGACGCCGGTGAGGATCCAAAGGGCGGACGCCCTGCGGGCGAAGCTGGCGGAACTCGGTCTCACCGAAGAGGACGTGGCTGAGGCCGTGGCGTGGGCGCGGCGAACGGGGAACGAGGACCGGTGAGCGCGGCGCCCAGGGTGGTGCTTGACACGAATCTCGTCGTATCCGCGCTCCTATTTCCCGGTGGGCGTCCGGCCGAGTTGCGGCGGGGATGGCATCAGGGCCGCTTCGTCCCCCTGGTGTCTCGGGAGACGGCGGGCGAGATCATCCGGGTGCTCGCCTACCCCAAGTTCCGCCTGGGCCCTGAGGACCGGAGGGTTTTGCTGGCCGACTACCTTCCGTACACCGAGACGGTGCGCATCCCGGATCCACCTCCCGACGTTCCCCCCTGCCGCGATCCGTTCGACGTTCCGTTTCTGCTGTTGGCCATAGTGGGGAGCGCCGAGTTCCTGGTGACCGGAGACCGGGATCTTCTCTTGCTGGATGGGCAGGTCCCTTGCCCCATCGTGACAGCGGAGGGGTTCCTGCGCGCCCTGGGGCGCCGGAAGGGCGGGGGGTGATCCCCGATCGGATCGGGTTTCCGTGGTGTGCGGGACGAAGGGGCAGGGCGGCTCCCGGGAGGGGGGTGGGATGGAGGGCATGAACTCCGAAGAAGATCGGTTCGCGGGGTGCCTGCTGGGGCTCGCCGTGGGCGACGCCGTGGGCACGGCGGTCGAGTTTCGGCCGCCGGGCACGTTCGAGCCCGTGACCGACATGACGGGCGGGGGGCCCTTCGGGCTCGAGCCGGGCCAGTGGACCGACGACACGAGCATGGCCCTGTGCCTCGCCGACAGCCTCCTGGAAGCCGGCGGGTTCGACCCGGCGGACCAGATGCGCCGGTACGTGCGCTGGTGGCGGGAGGGGTACCGCTCGAGCACCGGCCGGTGTTTCGACATCGGGAACACGGTGCGGGCGGCCCTGGCGCGGTTCGAGGCGACGGGCGAACCGTTTTCGGGCTCCACGGATCCCCGGTCCGCCGGGAACGGGTCGCTCATGCGGCTGGCGCCGGTGGCGATGCGCTACGCGGCCGACCCCCGGGACGCGGTGCGGCTGTGCGGGGAGAGCTCCCGCACCACCCACGGGGCGCGGGCCTGCGTGGACGCGTGCCGGTATTTCGGGGGGCTCCTGGTGGGGGCGCTCCGGGGAGCGGACAAGGAGGCGCTCCTGTCCCCCCGGTACGCGCCGGTGGAGGGGCTTTGGGACGCCGAGCCCCTGTGCCCCGAGATCGACGAGGTGGCGGCCGGGTCGTTCAAGGCCAAGGAGCCCCCGGAGATCCGGGGCTCGGGCTACGTGGTCCGGTCGCTCGAGGCCGCGCTCTGGGCGTTCCACCGCACGGCGAGCTTCCGGGAGGGGTGCCTTTTGGCCGTGAACCTGGGCGACGACGCCGACACCACGGCCGCCGTCTACGGCCAGATCGCCGGGGCGGTCTACGGCGCCTCGGGCATCCCGCCGGAGTGGCTCGGGCGGCTCACCCGGGCCGACGAGATCCGGCGCGTGGCCCTCCGGCTCCGGGAGGCGGCGACGTCGGACAGGATCTGACCGCCATGGGGCGTATCCTGGGGTGACGGAGAGCGGGCCCCGCCGGGGGGCCCGGCCGCACCGAAGGGAGGAGCGCCATGACGGAGATCGCGAAAACGCTTTCGGACACCACCCTGGGACCGCCCGCCAGCCACCGGAACCTCCGGGTGTTTCCGCTCCTTCGGCCCCACGCCCCGCCCCCCGACTACCTCACCCTCGACGAGGCCCTGGAGGCCGGGGTCGCCCGGGTCACCGAGGTCTCGGAGGGCGGGAGCGTGCCGGAGCTACGGTTCGTGAACGGGGCCGACAAGCCCGTGCTCCTGGTGGACGGGGAGGAGCTCGTCGGGGCCAAGCAGAACCGCACCCTGAACGTCACGGTGCTCGTGGGGCCCAAACAGACCGTGGTGATCCCCGTGACCTGCGTGGAGCAGGGCCGGTGGAGCTACCGCTCGGCGGAGTTCCGGACGGCCCGGCGGGCCCACTTCGCCCGGGCCCGGGCGGCCAAGGCCGCCCACGTGTCGGAGTCGCTGCGCACCCGGGGCGACCGCCGGGCCGACCAGGGCCTCGTGTGGGAGCAGATCGCGGCCAAGGCCGCCCGGCTCGGGGCGCACTCCCCCACCGGCGCCATGGACGAGATCTACGAGCGCCACCGGGGCACGGTGGAGGAGTACGAGCGGGCCCTGCCCGCCGTGGCCGGCCAGGCCGGGGCCGTGTTCGCCATCGGCCGGCACGTGGTGGGCCTGGACCTCTTCGACGCCCCGGAGACCCTGCGGGCCCTGTGGCCCAAGATCCTCTCGAGCTACGCCGTGGACGCGATCGACTGGCCCGACGAGACCCCCGGCCGGGAGGACGAGGTCGCCCGGGCCGTGGAGGCGTTCCTGGGCGCCGTGGCCGAAAGCCCCGTGGATCGGTTCCCGTCCCTCGGGCTGGGGGAGGACCTGCGGCTCCGGGCCCCGGGCCTTGCCGGCGGGGCCCTGTGGGCCCTCGGCCGGGTGGTGCACCTGGGGGCCTTCGCGCTGGAAGCCGTGTCCCACGAGCCCGGCCATCCCCGGCGGCGGGGTGGCATGGCACGGGCCTCCCGCCGGCGCCAGGGGCGGTTCGCGGCCCGGTGACGGCCGGCGGCGTCAGGTTCGCCTCCGGAAGCGGACCGGCTGGGCCCGGGCCGGGTTCGGGTCCGGGGCGTCGGCCCGGAAGTGGGCCCCCCGGGACTCGGCCCGGGCGAGGCAGGCCCGCAGGAGGAGCCAGGCCGAGGTCCAGAGGTTTCGGTCCTCGGGTGCGGCCTGGGGCGGCGGGCGAAGCGCCTCGAGTTCGGCCAGCCCCCGCTCGAGGTGGCCGGCCTCGCGCACGAGGCCGGCCGCGGCCGACACCACCTCGCGAACCCGGCGCCGGATCTCCGGGTCGGGGGGCGGGGCCGGAGGCGGGCCGGGGCGGGGGCCGGAAGCCGGGGGAACCGTCCCGGCGGCCGCCGCCCTCCCGGCCCGCCGGCCGAACACCACGGCCTCGGTGAGCCCGGTGCCGGCGAGCCGGTTCGCGCCGTGGACCCCGGCCGCGGCCTCGCCGGCGGCCCAAAGGCCCGGTACCCCGGTGCCGCCGTCCGGCCCGATCTCGAGGCCGCCCATGAGGAAGTGGGCCGCCGGGGCCACGACGGCCCGGTCGCGGCTGCGGTCGAAGCCCTTCCGGGCCAGGGTTCGGGCGAGGCCGGCGTACCGGGTGGCCCAGGTTTCGTCGGGAACCCCCGAGAGGTCGAGCCACACCCCACCCCGGACCCCGCGACCCTCGCGGATCTCCTGCTCTACGGCGCGGCCCATCTCGTCCCGGGTGGCCCGGGCCTCCCCGGGGAGGAACCGCTCGCCCCGGGCGTTTCGCAGCGCGGCGCCGTCGGCGAAGAGCGAGGTGGGGAACACGGCCCGGATCGGCCAGAGGCCCACGGTGGGGTGGAACTGCACGAACTCGAGGTCCCGGAGCATGGCCCCGGCGCCGTAACCCAGGGCCCAGGCCTCTGCGGCCATGCCGGCCGCGTTGTCGGTGCGGCGCCAGAGCCGGGTGCCCCCGCCGGCCGCGAGCACCACGGCCCCGGCGGCCACGCGGCCGAGCGACCCGTCCCGACGGCGAAGGACGACCCCCACGGCCCGTCCCTGGTCGACCTCGATCCGGACCGCGGTCGTGTGGGGCAAAAACCGCGCCCCCGCGGCCCGCGCCGCCTCGGCGAGGGGTTCGGTGAACCCCCGGCCCGGCGGTCCCGGGGTGGGCGACAGGCTGGTCAGGGTCCGGGGCACGCCATGGCCCGGGTTTCCGCCGAACCAGGGCCGGCCGTCCCGCTCCAGGAACCGCACCCCGAGGGCCCCCAGGAACCCGGGAACCTCGGCCGAGTCCGTGGCGAGGGCGAGGCAGAGCTCGGGGTCGGCGAGGCCCGCCCCGCTTCGCACGAGGTCGTCCCGGAACCGCTCCGGGGTGTCTCCGGCGGCCGGGTTCAGCACGGCCCAGTTCCCGGCGGCCAGGAGCCCGTTCCCGTCGAGGCCCGGGCGCCCGCGGCACAGCACAAGGCACGTCCCCCCGGCCCGGCAGGCCTCGATGGCCGCGCTCAGGCCCGCCGGCCCCGCCCCGATTACCACCACGTCGGCGAACATGGGTCTCCTCTCGGCTGGCGGCTGGGATCCTTCCCGATGCCGGCGGTGTCGTTCGGCCCGGTCTGTGGGGCCGGCTTCCGTACCGGGGGCCAGAATTCAGAGATCAGGTCTCAGAACCCCCTGTCCTCCGGTGCCTGGCACGGGCGTCGCTCCCACACCGGTCCCACCGGATCCGCTCGCCCGTTTCTTCCGTGCCCTCCGTGTCCTCCGCGGTCTTCCTCCCGTCCGTGTTTCGGGCAGCCCCCAGCGTGCACCGGTATATCCGGTTCCGCCGGGCGCCGGCAAGGCGCGCCCCGATTGACACTCCCTCGACCGGCCGGGTAAGGTACCCGACTTGCAAGCCTTCCCAAGGAGGCCCCGTGCGCGCCGTCGCTGTGATCCCCGCCCGGTACGGCTCCTCCCGGTTTCCCGGCAAGCCCCTCGTCCCCCTTCATGGAAAGCCCCTGATCGCGTGGGTGGTGGAGCGGGCCCGGGCGTGCCCGGCGTTCGCCGAGGTGGTGGTGGCCACCGACCATGAGGGCATCGCCGAGGCCGCCGTCGCGGCCGGGGCCCGGGCCGTGCGGACGTCGGCCGGATGCCGGTCGGGCACCGACCGGGTCGCCGAGGCCGCCCGGGCCCTTGCGGCCGACGTGGTGGTGAACGTGCAGGGGGACGAGCCCCTGGTGGATCCGGCCGACCTGGGGGCGCTGGTGGCCGCGATGGAGGGCCCCGAGGGGCCGGCCATGGCCACCCTGGTTCGGCCCCTACGGGACACGGCGGAGTGGCGCCGGCCCGACGTGGTGAAGGTGGTGTGCGACGCCGGGGGAAACGCCCTCTACTTCTCCCGGTCGCCGATCCCGTACTTCCGCGACGAGGCCGAGGCGGCCGGGGAGGCCCGGATCCCGGCCCAGCCCCCGGTCGAGGTGTGGAAGCACCTGGGGGTGTACGCCTTCACCCGGCAGGCGCTCTTGGCCTTCCCCGGGCTGCCCGAGGGGCGGCTTGAGCGGGCCGAGCGCCTGGAGCAGCTCCGGGCCCTGGAGGCGGGGTGGCGGATCCGGGTGGTGGAGGCCCGGTCCGACTCGGTGGGCGTCGACCGCCCCGAGGACGTGGCCCGGGTGGAGAAACTGCTGGCGGCGGGGCGGCAGGGCGGCTAGTCTCGTGGAGCGGAAATCCGGGTGTTTCCCGGGGTGGGGGGGGGGGGGGGGGGGGGGGCGGGGGGGGGGGGGGCCCCGGGGGGCGGGCCGGGGGCGGGC
>NZ_BAAHXI010000021.1:0-55963 GCF_054656955.1 Deferrisoma palaeochoriense | reverse complement strand
CACAAGGGGCGGGACATTTCCCCGATCCTTCTCCGCCAGATCGCACGGGACGCGGGGTTTGCGGTGGAGGAGTTTCTCCGCCAACGGTAGAAGGGGACCCTACCGCTCCCACTGGTCCGCACAGCATCTACCTCGCTTTGGCTCGGGCCCACCCCGCCTCCTCCGCCATCCGGTCGAGGCGGGTCACGAGGTCCCGGAGGGCCTGCCCCCATACGGGGCGGTAGTCGTAGGCCCACCGGTCGTACTCCTCCCACCGGACCACCCGGGTGGCCTCGATCGTCTCGGTCCGCTCCAGGGGCGGCCCGCCCGGGGCGGAGAACCGGATCCCGGCCACGAGTTGCAGGCTCTTTCGGATCTCTTCGGGGATGCTGAGGTCCGCGCCGTCGAGTTCGAGGTCCGCGAGGCGAAGCGAGGCGAGCCGCAGGGGTTCGGCCGGGGGCCCGGCCCCCACCTCGTCGTAGCCCGCCGAAAGGTCTTGCACGGTGACCGTGAGCCGCGCCCCGGCCGGAGGGTTCACCGCCCCCGCCCACTGCTCCAGGGAGGCCCGGAGGTCCGCGCCAACGGGAAGATACTGGTAGGTTTCGATCGGGCCCACCAGCACGGGGTAGGGGTCGGCCACCTCGACCCGCAGTTCGATCCAGTGCGGCAGGGTCCGGGGGCCGGGGCGGGCCCCGGCGCAGGCCGAGAGGACGAGTGCGCCGAGGACGAAACCCACCGCGGTCCACCGAAGCGTTCTTTCCATGGCACGCCTCCTTCCCCCCTCCACTTGGGTCCCGGGGCCGGAGGGTTCCTTACACCTGCCGGCGGAAGCCTTGCCGGATCCCCGGCGACGCCTTGGTGAGGCCTAGGTCGGGGGTTCGTCGACCTCCGGGCCACCCGGCAGGATGCAGGCGGCCTGGTCCGCCGCCGCCTCCTCGGCCCCGAGCATCTGGGCCTCGTAGATGTACTCGGTGAGCCGGCGGCCCACCTCGGCCGGGTCGAGGTCGAGGCGGGCCACCCCGGTCTCCCGGGCGGCCCGGGCCACGGCCTCGGCCACCCGGGGGGGCACGGTGAAGTCCATGGCGTCGGGGATGATCCGGTCGGGCCCCTTCTGGGAGGCCGGCACGGCCTGGGCGATGGCGTGGGCCGCCGCGATCTTCATGGCCTCGTTGATCTCCCGGGCCCGGACGTCCAGGGCCCCGCGGAAGATCCCCGGGAACGCCAGGCAGTTGTTCACCTGGTTGGGAAAATCGCTCCGGCCGGTGGCGACCACTGCGGCCCCGGCCCCCCGGGCCTCGTCGGGCAGGATCTCGGGCACCGGGTTCGCCAGGGCGAACACCACGGCCCCGGGGTTCATGGACCGGATCGTCTCGGGGGTGAACGCCCCGGCCACCGAGAGCCCGATGGCCACGTCGGCTCCCCGGAGGGCCTCGGCCAGGCCGCCCTTGACCCCGTCGGGGTTCGTTCGGCGGGCGATCTCCTCCTTGTAGGGATTCATGCCCTTCTTCCGCCCGGCGTAGAGGGCCCCGGTCCGGTCGCACACGATCACGTTCCGGGCCCCGGCGTCCAGGAGGAGGCGCGTCACCGCAAGGGCGGCCGCGCCGGCGCCGTTCACCACGATTTTCACCCCGTCGAGGGGCTTGCCCACGATCTCCAGGGCGTTGAGAAGCCCGGCCAGCACCACCACGGCGGTGCCGTGCTGGTCGTCGTGGAACACCGGGATGTCGAGCCGTTCCCGGAGCCTCGCTTCCACCTCGAAGCACCGGGGGGCCGAGATGTCCTCCAGGTTCACGCCGCCGAAGGCCGGGGACAGGGCCTCCACGGCCCGCACGATCTCGTCCACCTCCTGGGTGGCGAGGCACAGGGGGAAGGCCTCCACCCCGCCGAAGGTCTTGAACAGGATCGCCTTGCCCTCCATCACGGGCAGCGCGGCCCAGGGCCCGATGTTCCCAAACCCCAGGACGGCCGAGCCGTCGGACACCACGGCCACCAGGTTCGCCTTCGCCGTGTAGTCGTAAACCCGCGCCAGGTGGGCCATGATCTCCCGGGCCGGCTCCACGGCGGCCTTGGGGGAGTAAAGGTCCACGAAGATGTGCTCGTCGCGGATCGGGATCTTGGGGGTGACCCCGACGCAGCCGTGGTACTTGCGGTGGAGGGCCAGGGCCTCCTCCTCGACCCCGGCGCCCCGCGGTACCCGGGCGTGGGGCCCCAGTTCGTACCAGGCCCGGTCGCCCTCGTAAAGGAAGGTGCGCAGCCGCTCGGCCACGGCCCCGGGCGGGGGAGCCGTTTTGGCGAGGCCCGAGTCCACGGCGGCCCGGGCCACGGCCTCGGCGATGGCGGGCCCCACCAGGAGATCCAGGGGATCGGGCAGGATGTGGTGGGCCGAGAGCTTGCGCTCGGGCACGAGGCCCGCCATCGCGTCCACGGCGGTGTTCAGCATGGCCGTGTTGATGTCGGCACACCGCACGTCCAGGCAGCCCCGCAGGAACCCGGGGGTTACCGTGGACGAGCGGATCTGCACCGGGAACACGCTGGTGCCCGAGGCGTACACGGCCGCGCCGCCGGCCTCGGCCTCCTCGGGGCCGATCTCGGGCTCGGGCAGGGCCAGGGCGAACACGATGGGCCGCTCGGCCATGGACCGGACCATGTCGGCCGTGAGCACGCCCCCCGACGACAGGCCGATGAACACGTCGGCGCCCCGGATCACCTCCTCCAACGGGCCCCGGAGCCCCCCGGGATTGGTGCGCCGGGCCAGGAGCATCTTGGCCCAGTTCATGTGCTCGAGCCGGCTCGGGTAGAGGGCGCCCCGGGTGTCGCACAGCACGATGTTCCGGGCCCCCAGGCGCAGGAGCCGGCGGGTCGTGCCGGCCCCGGAGGCCCCGGCCCCGGCGATCACGATCTTCACCTCCTCCAGGCGCTTGCCCACCACCTTCAGGGCGTTCCGGAGGGCCGCGGCCACCACGATGCCGGTGGCGTGTTGGTCCGAGTCGAACACCGGGATGGGGAGCGCCCGCCGCAGCCGGTACTCCACGGCGAAGCAGTCCGGGGCCCGGATGTCGTCGAGCACCACCCCGCCGAACGTGGGGGTGAGGAGTCGGACGATCTCGGTGAGGTCGTCGGGGTTGGCGGCCCGGACCGCGAAGGGGAAGGCGTCGATGTTCGCGAAGGTTTTGAACGACACGGCACGGGCCTCCAGCATGGGAAGCGCGGCCTCGGGGGGTACCCGGCCGATGCCGTAGAGGGCCGAGGCGTCGGTGACCACGGCCACGCTGTCGCCCCGGCAGGTGAGCTCGAACGAGGCGTCCTCGTCGTCGGCCACCTGGAGGCAGCATGCCCCGACGCCGGGGGTGTAGAGGCGCGAGAGCACCGAGGTGTCGCGGATCGGCACCTTGGACTGGATGCCGATGAGGCCGTGGTACTTCTGGCGGTAGTAGAGGCTCGGCGGCCGGTCGTAGAAGCGTTCGGGCATGGAGCGTCTCCGATCAGGGGGTACGGGAAGCCGGGTTGAGCCGCCCGCGGGTCGGCGTTAGCATGCCGGAGGCGTCGAGGGCCGAGAGGGCCCGTCGGGCCTCGGCCACCCGGCGGCCGATCTCCTCCACGTCGCCCCCCGAAAGCCGGGCCCCGGGGCCCAGTTCGTGGAGCAGCCGGCCGTCGGGGAGCCGGTTCGGGTGGAGAAGGAGGTCCGACAGGGCCTGGAACGCCCGGCGGGCCTCCCGGGTCTCGAGGGCCCCGAGGAGCCGGCGGCAGTTGTAGCTGTAGCAAAACACATACCGCCCGGCGCGGATCTCGCAACCCCGGGGGCCCAGGCCGAAGGGGTGCCGGGTCCTGCGCCAGTCCGGGGGCGGGGCGAGCGGAGCCGCCACCCGGTTGACCGACCGGTACCAGGGGTTCTCGAAGGTTCTGCGGCAGTAGCACGACCGGCAGCACGGCGAAGGGCAGCCGGGGCACACCCGGGCCGTGAGCCGGTCGATCCGGTCGCGCACGGCCGCCTCCAGGGCCGCGTAGGCCCGGGCGGCGGCGAGCGCGGGAAAGGAGGGTTCCAACGATGAGGCGATCATCGATGCGCTTTGGGGGAGCTCTGGGGTTCGGCGCCGCACTCATGCTCCTCCTCGCCGGGTGCGCCGTCAACCCGGTGACCGGACGGCAAGAGTTTGTGCTCCTGGCCGAGGAGCAGGAGCTGCGCATGGGCGAGGAGGCCTATCCGGTCTACACCCAGATCTCCGAGGGGGAGTTTCCCGATCCGGGCCTCCAGGCCTACGTGGCCGAGGTCGGCCGGAGGCTGGCGGCCCTGAGCCACCGGCCTGGCCTCCCCTACGAGTTCAACGTGGTGAACGCCTCCGAGATCAACGCCTACGCGCTGCCCGGGGGAAAGATCTCGATCACCCGGGGGCTTCTGACCCGCATGGAGAACGAGGCGCAGCTTGCGGCCGTGCTGGGCCACGAGATCGGGCACGTGGCGGCCCGCCACCAGGCCGCGGGCTACACCCGGCAGGTGCTCGCGGGCGTCTTGACCACCGTCGGTCTCGTGGCCCTGGAAACCGCCCGGGTCCAGGGGGGCGAGCTCCTGGCCCAGGGGGGGCTTCTCGCCACGAACTTGGTGCTCATGAAGTACAGCCGCGACCAGGAGCGCCAGGCGGACGAGCTCGGCATGGAGTACATGACCGCGGCCGGCTATAACCCCGAGGGCATGGTCCAGGTGATGGAGATCCTGAAGGCGAGCCACGACCGGGAGCCCTCGGCCGTGGAGGCGCTCTTTCTGAGCCACCCCCTGACCTCGGAGCGCCTGGCCCGGGCCCGGGAGATGGCCGGGCTGCAGCCGGCGCGACTCAAGACCCCGGAGCGGCTCCGGGCCGAGCCGTTCCGAAAGGCCACGGCAGGTCTTCGGAAGGTCGCTCCGGCCTACGCCAAAATGGACGAGGGCCGAAAGGCCCTGGCCAAGGGAAAGGTGGACGCGGCCCTCAGGCTGCTGCGGGAGGCCACCGAGCTGGCGCCGGGGCACGCCCTGATCTGGGCATTCCGGGCGGCCGCCGAGGCCAAGGCCGAAAAGCTCGACGAGGCCCTCCGGTCGGCCGAACGGGCGGCCACCCTGGCCCCAAAGCTCTTCCGGGCGCGGTTCACGGCCGGCGTGCTGGCCTTCGAGGCGGGCCGGCACGGCAGGAGCCTCGAGCACCTGGCGGTGGCGGAAAAACTCGTGCCGGGGCAGCCCACGGTGGCGTTCTTCCGGGGCCGGAACTACGAGGCCCAGGGAAACCGGGAGGCCGCGGCCAAGGAGTACGCGGCCGTCCTCCAGAAGGTCCGCAAGGGGCCGATGGCGGAGTACTGTTTTCGTCGACTCTCGGAGTGGGGCTACATCCGGACGAGGGGGTGAGGCGGGCGGGGCCGGCAAGGGCTTCGCCCCGCCGCGATCCGGGCCCAAAGCCCGAAAGGATCGTATCGCGGCTTGGAAGCCGCTCCCACAGGCTGGGACACTCGCTGGCGCTGGAATCACAAATGATTTTGGCGTCCTAGCTTCCCAGCCTCCCAGCGTCCTAGCGGGAAGTTGCGAAGTAAACGCCCTCGAACACCTCGACGGCCGGGCCGGTCATGAACACCCGACCCGAGGCGCGGTCCCAGCGGATCTCGAGTTCCCCACCGTCCATGATCACCGTGACCTCCGGGTCGGTCCGTCCGGTCCAGTGGGCCGCCACGGCCGCGGCCGAGGCCCCCGTGCCGCAGGCCAGGGTCACCCCGGCCCCGCGCTCCCACACCCGCATCCGGATCCGGTCGGGCCCGAGCACCTCAACAAACTCCACGTTGGTTCGCCGGGGGAACCAGGGATGGCGTTCGATCCGGGGGCCCATCTCTTCCACCGGGTAGGTTTTCGCGTCGTCCACGAACACCACGGCGTGGGGGTTTCCCATGGACACGCAGGTCACCTTGACGTCGGGCCCGTCCATGGGCAGCGGCGCCTCCCGCACCGGCGCCTCGGCCTCCACGGGGATCCGGGCTGGGTCGAACGCGGGCTCCCCCATGTCCACCTCGACGAGCTTGCCCACGAACCGGGGCACCACCACCCCCGCCAGCGTCTCGACCTGAAGGCGTTCGCCGCGCCAGCCCAGGCGGTCGCGCGCGTACCGGGCGAAGCACCGGATGCCGTTGCCGCACATCTCGGCCCGGGAGCCGTCGGCGTTGTAGATGTCCATCCGCAGATCGGCCCGGTCCGAGCGCCGCACCAGGAGCACCTGGTCGCAGCCCACCCCGAACCGGCGGTGGGCCAGGGCCGGGGCGAGGCGCGACCAGTCCCCCCAGTCGGTGTCGCGGCAGTCCACCACGACGAAGTCGTTTCCAAGCCCGTGCATCTTGACGAAGGGGATCTCCACCGGATTCCTCCTCGGGGCCAACGCCGGTTCAGGGCGCCGCGGCGCCTTCGGATCGGGCGGCGGGAAACGCCAGGCCCATGGCTCGGCAGAACCGCTCCACGAGCCGGTAGGTGATGCCCCAGAGCACCGGTCGCCCGGGCCCCAGGAGTTGGACGGCCGGGTGGGCCCAGTCTTTGCCCCCGAACCGGAACGTTTTCACCAGGTGCCGTGCCGGGTCCACGAGGTGGGCCAGGGGAACCCAGAATGCGGAGGCCACCTCGTGGTTGGGGCGCAGCACGGGATCCCCGCCGAGGCCATACACGAAGCACGACACCACCACCGGGAGCCGCTCGGCGTGGTGGGAGCCCAGGGTGCCGAGGTAGCGCGCCCGGGCGAGGTCGAGCCCCAGCTCCTCCAGGGTCTCCCGCTCGGCCGCGGCCCGGGGGTCGGCGTCGCCGGGGTCGATCCGCCCGCCCGGGAATGCCAGATGCCCGGACCAGGGGTCCCCGTCGCACCGGGCCCGCTCGATGAACAGCACCTCGAGTCCCTCCGGGCGCTCCTGCAGACACAGGGCCACCGCGGCCCGCACCGGGGCCACGGTTCTTCCCGACGGGGGGCGGTACCGGGAAAGGCGCTCGGCCACCTCATCCAGCGTGGTCACGTTTCCTCCTCGGAGCCTGCGCTTGCCGGGCGTAAGGAGCGGGTGCTATCGTCGCGCCATGGCTGAAAAAGCGGCCTTCGGCCCACCGGGGATGGAGAGCATGGACGAACCGATCCGCGACGAGGAAGAGGCCCGGCGACTCGCCCGGACGATTGTAAGCGACCTGGCCGCCTACCACAAAAACGAAGTGGAACGGGGAATCGTGGAGGACCGACTCTTCGAGCTCCTGGCGGCGGCCATTGCGGAAGGCCGGCGCCATTACGAGGAGCGGGTGGCCGAGGATCTCCGGTCCCGGGGGTACTACGAGAAAGCCCTGGTGGATTTCCTGCTCAAACCGTTCGGGAAGATCAAGAGCCGCATCTGGTGAACGGGGGACCGGCCAGGACTTCGGAGACCGCCGCCAATACGTCCGCCCCGTCGAAGGGCTTCGCGAGCACGGGAATCCCGGGGGCCAGGTTGCGGGCCAGGTCCTCGCGGCCCGTGATGAAGAGCACGGGGACCTCGGGGGCAAGCTCCCGGAGCACCCGGTACACCGCGGTTCCGTCGGCCCGGGGGAGCACGAGGTCGAGGAGCACCGCTCCGAGGTCGGTCCCCAGGTCCCGCACGGCCTCGAGCCCCTCGATCCCGTCCCGGGCCCAGCGGGTCCGGTACCCCGCGCCCCGCAGGGCATGGTCCACGAGTTCGGCCACCGGGGGTTCGTCCTCCACCACGAGCACCGTGGCCGAGCACAGGGGGTGAGATGACGGCCGAGGGTCCCCCCCGGCCGCCGGACGGGAGGACCCCTCTACCGCCGGAAGCGCGAGCTCGATGCGGGTGCCCCGGCCGGGCTCGGAGTGGAGCGTCACCCGCCCCCCGGCCTCGGTCACGGTGGCGTACACCATGGAGAGCCCGAGCCCCGTGCCCTGGCCCACGGGCTTCGTGGTGAAGAACGGCTCGAACACCCGGTCCTGGACGTCGGGGGGAATGCCCACCCCGGTGTCCTCCACCCAGATCCGCACCCACCCGTCCCCGGCCGACCGGGCCCCGATGCGGATCTCCCCGCCCTGGGGTATGGCGTCCCGGGCGTTCACGCCGAGGTTCAGGAGCGCGGCGGTCAGGAGTGACCGGTCGCCCCGCACCGACGGAAGTTCCGGCTCCACCTCCATGGCGAGCCGGATGGTCCGGGGCAAGGTCCGCTGGAGGAGCGCGGCGGCCTCCTGGACGAGCCGGCCCACGGCCACCGCCTCGTCCCGGCCGCCCTGGCGCCGGGCGATGGCCAGAAGCTGCCGGGTGAGCTCCCCGCCCTGCTTGCACAGGTCCCGGACGCGGTCCAGCTCGGCCAGGGCCTCGGGATCGCCCTCCAGCCGGAGCCGCAGGCCGTAGAGGCAGCCGAGGATGCTCCCCAGGAGGTTGTTGAAGTCGTGGGCCACGCCGCCCGCGAGCTGTCCCACGGCCTCGAAGAGTCGGCTTCGCTCGAGCTCCTTTCGGAACCGCTCCCGCTCGGCCTCGGCCCGCTCCCGGGCCCGGATGTCCTCCTCGAGCCGGCGTTTGGCCTCCTCGAGTTCCGCCGTGCGGGCCTGGACCCGGGCCTCCAGCTCCTCCCGGGCCTGGCGGAGCGCCTCCTCAGCCCGCTTGCGGCGGGTGATGTCGGTGATGCTCACGGTGACCCGGGAGAGGTCGGATTTCTCCGGGGGGAACTCCACCCGCATGAGCACCTCGAGGGGCTGGCCGTCCACGGTGTGGTTTTGCCCCTCGCACTCGAAAAACCGCTCGCCCCGGGCGAGGGCCGCCACCTCCTTGGCGAACACGGGGAACGTCTCGGGGGTGAAGATCTTGTCCAGCGAACCGAGGAGTTCCTCCCGCGAGCGGGCCCGAAACAGCCTCAGGGTGTAGTCGTTGACGTCCAGGATCCGGACCAACCGGGCCGCCCGCACGGCGAACTCGGGGTGGGCCGCGAGGTATGCCTCGACGTCGGTGACCCCCTCGGCCCGGAGCCGGTCGAGCTCCTCCTTTAGGGCCGAGAAGTCCTCCTCCCAGATCGACACCGGGATCTCGCGGAAGATCCGGCGGTACCGGGCCTCCCGCTCCGCCACCTCCCGGAACCGCCGGGCGAGCCGCAGGGCCGGCCCCAGCCGGGCCGCGGCCCCGTCCAGGCCGGTGATGGGGGTGGGCGCGTCGGTCTCCCAAAAGAGCCCGAGCCGGGCCGGTTCGCCGGGCAGGGGGATCCGCCGTGCGGCGCCGAACGGCGGAGGAGGGGCGGGGGTGTCCGCCCCGAGCCAATCGCAGAGCGCGACCGCCGCTTCCGGCCACGCCAGACATACGGCCGGTCGCTCGGCGTGCCAGAGGGCCGCGGCGGCCGCCCGGGTGAGATGGGCGAGCCGGCCCAGCTCGGCGGCCGGATCCTCGCCGAGCCGCTCGGGGTCGGGCCAGAGGGAGAGCGGGTCCGGAAGTCCCACGGTGCTCGGGTCGGCTGGGGGGTCAGGCGGGCAGGGGGACGGCCAGTACCGGGAACCGGGCCGCCTCGACCACCCGCTGCACCGTGGAGCCGTAGAGGGCCCGGGCGAGCCCCCTTCGGCCGTGGTTCCCCAGGACCACGAGGTCGGCGTTGCGCTCCGAGGCCACCCGGAGGATCTCCTCGGCCGGATCCCCGGCGGTCACGTGGAGCCCCACCCCCTCCCCCAGGTTTGTCAGCGCGTGATCCCGGAGGGCCCGCAGCGCCTCCTGCTCGAGCTCGGGAACGGCGTCATCGGACCGGAGGGCCGGGAGATCGAGCCCCATCAGCCCCTCGGGGAGCGACTCCACCACGTACAGCGCGGTGAGGTCGGCCCCGATGGTGGTGGCGAGGGTCTTGGCGAAGGTGCACACGCTCGAGCCGTCGTCGGAAAGGTCCACGGCCACCAGGATCAGACGGATCGGGCTTGCGCTCATGACACTCCTCCCATCGATGGGGTGAAACGGCACGGAGGCCTATCGGTATCGCCGAATCTACCACGCATCCGGCCGGTCGGCGAGCACGGCGCGGGCACAGAAACGCCGCGCCCTGAAGGGCGCGGCGTGGCGGCTCGCGCGAACAACGCCCCGTGGGCGGGGCAACGGAGCCCCTATCCCTCCCCCAGATAGGCCTCCCGGACCTTGGGGTTCGCGAGCAGCGCCTTGGCCTCGTCCTGGAGCACGATCCGGCCGGTCTCCAACACCCAGCCGTAATCGGCGAGCTGAAGGGCGGCGTTGGCGTTTTGCTCCACCAGGAGCACGGTGATCTTCTCCTTGGCGATCTCGGCGATGATCTCGAAGATTGTCTCCACCACAAGCGGGGCGAGCCCCAGGCTCGGTTCGTCCAGGAGGAGCAGCCGGGGCCGGCTCATGAGCGCCCGCCCGATGGCGAGCATCTGCTGCTCGCCGCCCGATAGGGTGCCCCCGTCCTGGTTGAGCCGTTCGGCGAGCCGGGGGAAGTAGCCCAACACCCGGTCCATGTCCTTTTGGATGCTCGTCTTGTCCTTGCGGATGTACGCCCCCAGCAGCAGGTTCTCCCGCACCGTGAGCCGGGGGAAGATCCGGCGGCCCTCGGGCACCTGGCAGATCCCCATGCGCACGATCTCGTCGGGCGGCGTGCGGTGGATGGGTTTGCCCAGGAACTCGATCGAGCCCTCCCGGCACCGCTCGATCCCCGAGATGGTCATCAGGGTGGTGGACTTGCCGGCCCCGTTGGCCCCTATCAGGCAGCCGATCTGGCCCTCCTGGAGCTCGAAGCTCACCCCCTTGAGGGCGTGGATGTTGCCGTAATAGGTGTGGACGTTCTCGAGCTTGAGCATGGGCTGGGCGTCAGGCATGGGCGGCGGCCTCCCGTCCCAGGTAGGCTTCGATCACCTTGGGGTTCGTGCGGATCTCGGCCGGGGTGCCCTCGGCGATCTTGACGCCGTGGTCGAGCACCACGATCCGGTCGCAGATGCGCATGATGACCTTCATGTCGTGTTCGATCACCAGGATCGCAATGCCCTGCTTACGGATCCGGTCGATCAGATGGACGAGGCTCGCGGTTTCCTGGGGGTTCATGCCCGCGGCGGGCTCGTCCAGGAGGAGCAGCTTGGGGTCGCTCGCCATCGCGCGGGCGATCTCCAGGAGCCGCTGCTCGCCGTAGGGGAGGTTCCGGGCCAGGGCCCCGGCCCGGTGCTCGAGCCCCACGAACCGAAGCGCCTCCATGGCCTTGTGGGTGATCTGGGCCTCCTCCTCCCGGAAGGCGCGGGTCCGTAGCGCGGCACCCAGAAAGCCCACCTTCGTGCGGCCGTGGAGCCCGATCTTCACGTTGTCGATCACCGAGAGGTTGCCGAAGAGCCGGATGTTCTGGAACGTGCGGGCCATGCCGAGCACGTTCACGGTGTCGGGCCGCATGAAGATGCCGAACACGGCCCGGACCTTCGGTCGCAGGAGCGTGACGACAACCCAAGGGGCGTACACCAGGTACACCACCGAAAACGCCGCGAGCACCGGCTTCAGGGGCATGAACTGGAACGCCTCGGGCACCGGGAAGAACCGCAGGTCCCCGTACTGGCCGAGCCGGGTGAGCCACCACAGGCCGGTGCAGAAATCGATGCCGGCAAACAGGAACGTGAGCCCCCGGGTCCACTCGACGCCGGTGCGCATGCGCCGGGCCGTGTAGGCCCGCAGGACCCCCAGGCCGAACACGGCCAGGAACGTCTCCACCTGGAAGAACACGTGGGGCAGCACGGCGGAGGCGAACACCGGGATCCAGAGAAGCGAAAGCAGAAGGGTGAGCGCGCTCGCCCGCTCCACGGTGCGCCGGGCCGACTCCTCCACGGGGGGCACGATGTCGGTGCCTCGGAAAAGGATCGTCCCCTTGGTGGGCCGGGTCACCCCCGTGAGGCAGTTGAACAGCGTGGTCTTCCCGGCGCCGTTCGGCCCGATAAGCCCCACGATCTCCCCCTCGCCCACCGAGACGTCCACGTCGGAGACCGCGGTGAGGCCCCCGAACACCTTGGTCACACCCTTGGCTTCGAGAATCATGGCTGGCTACCCCAGGGAGTTCTTGTCGTGGTCGGTGGCGACCTCATAGAAGCTCTCGTCCTCGGCCTCCCGCTCCTTGTCGGAGCCGGGGTGCATCTCGCCCCGGACCCGGACCTCGGGGAAGAGCCCCTCGGGCCGGAACCGCATCATGAGCACGAGGATGAGTCCGAAGATGAGGTACCGGGCGTTCACGAGGTCGGGACTGATCCAAGTGATCTCGGCCCGCCCGGCCCAGTCCACGAAGGCCCCCAGGCCCACCCGGAGGATCTCGGTCATGGGGATCATCACGAGGGCCCCCAGCATCACCCCCACGACCGATCCCATGCCCCCCAGCACGACCAGACACAGCACCAGGATCGACTCCCAAAACTTGAACATGTCGGGGTGGATGAACCGGAACCACCGGGCGTAGAACGATCCCACCAGGGCCCCGATGGAGGCGCTCACCGCGAACGCGAGGATCTTGTACCGGATGATGTTCACCCCGCAGGCCTCGGCCGCGATCTCGTCCTCCCGGATCGCGAACCAGGCTCGGCCCAGCCGGGAGTCCTCGACCCGCCGGACCAGGATTACCACAAAGGCGAGGAGCGCGAGCATCAGGTAGAAGAACTCCCACTCCTTGCTCAGGACGTGACCGAAGATCGAGGGGGCGGCGATGCCGGGGATGCCCATGGGGCCCCGGGTGAGCCAGAGTTCGTTTCGGATCACCAGGCCCACGAGTTCGGCGAACCCGAAGGTCACGATGGCGAAGTAGTCGCCGGTGAGCCGGAGGGTCGGGGCCCCCAGCAGGATGCCCCACAGGGCCCCGTTCAATGCCGCCAGGGGGAGGATCACCCAGTAGGACAGCCCGTAGTGGATGGTGAGGAGCCCGGCCGTGTAGGCGCCGATGCCGTAAAACCCCACGTACCCCAGGTCCAGGAGCCCCGTGAACCCGGGCACGATGTTGAGCCCGAGCGCAAGCCCCATGTAGACCATGGTCAGGGTGGCCACACGGGTGACGTACCCCGAGGCCTCCCCCAGGGGCAGCCAGGGGAGCACCAGGGCGAACAGGAGGATCCCGGCCACGGTGGCCCGGGGATGGTCTTCCAGATAGGCCCGAAGGCGCATGCCGTTACCCATGGTGCCCTCCTCACACCTTCTGGATCGTGGCCTTGCCGAGAAGGCCGGAGGGTTTGAACACGATC
This sequence comes from Deferrisoma palaeochoriense, assembly GCF_054656955.1. NCBI lineage: Bacteria > Pseudomonadati > Thermodesulfobacteriota > Deferrisomatia > Deferrisomatales > Deferrisomataceae > Deferrisoma > Deferrisoma palaeochoriense. Next base: position 42,803 of record NZ_BAAHXI010000021.1, on the reverse strand, counting down.
ACCAGGATCATCACGGCGTAGGCGATGCCGTCGCGGTACTGGGACGAGAGGTAGCCCGCTCCGAACACCTCGGCCACCCCCAGCACCACCCCGCCGAGCATCGCCCCCGGAACCGACCCGATCCCCCCGAGCACCGCGGCGGCAAAGGCCTTGATGCCGGCGATGTACCCCATGGTGGGCCAGATGGCGTTGTAGAACACGCCCACCAGGATCCCGGCCACGGCCCCCAACGACGAGCCCAGGGCGAAGGTGAACGAGATCACCCGGTTCACGTTGATGCCCATGAGCGCCGCGGCGCGCTTGTCCTGGGCGATGGCCCGCATGGCCGTGCCGACCTTGGTGCGGTGGATGATGGTGTGGAGGACGTACATGAGCACCAGGGTCGTGGCCAGGATGAACACCTGGAGCCAGGTGACCTGCACGTCGCCGATCTGCACCGCCACGTCCGAGAAGAACGCGGGCAGCGCCTCGAGCGGGTAGCTCTTGATCGTGGCGCCCCATTTGATGAGGGCCACGTTCTGGAAAAAGATGCTCATCCCGATGGCCGTGATCAGGGCGGCGAGGCGGGGGGCGTTGCGCAGGGGGCGGTAGGCGACGAGGTCGAGAAGGACCCCGATCACCGCGCAGGTGGCCACGGCCACGAGCCCCGCCACGAAGAACGGCACCTCGTACACCGTGACCAGGTGGTAGGCGATGAACGCCCCGAACATGTAGATCTCGCCGTGGGCGAAGTTGATGAGCTCGATCACCCCGTACACCATGGTGTAGCCCACGGCAATGAGGGCGTACACGCCGCCCACCGTGAGCCCGTTGACGAGCTGCTGCAGGAAGAGCGACGACATGTCGAACAGGTTTTGCCAGTCCACCGCCGGGTCCTCCTCGGCCGCCTCGCAGCCAAGCGGGTCAGGGGGAACCCCGATGGGGGTTCCAGGGGTTCACATCGGGGCGGGTGGGCGACCGAAGGCCCCACCCGTCCGAAAAACGCGGGGCCCAAACGCGGGAACAGGTAGGCTCCCCGCCTACCTGTTCCCGGATCGTCCCGACTCAGATCGGGGCTACTGGAGCTGCTTCTTAGCGCTCACCCACTTGCCGCCCCGGATCTCCTTGATGAAGGCCGACTTGAGGCAGTCGCCGTTCTCGTCGAAATAGGTGGCGCCGGTCACGCCCTTGTAGGCCTTCTCCGGGGAGTTCAGGCTCGCCAGGTAGTCCCGGATCTTCTCCCGGTCGAGGCCCACCTTGGCGATGGCCTGGGCCGCCAGGCCCACGGCGTCGTAGGTGTTGGCCGCGAACCAGTTGGGCTCGATCCCGTACTTCTCCTTGTACGCCTTGATGAAGCCCTGGGCCTCGGGGCCGGCCGCGTCGGGCAGGAACGGCGTGGTCACGAAGAGCCCCTCGGCGTCGGGGTTCTTGAGCATCACGTCGTCATCGAGGCCGTCGGCGCCGAAGAAGCCCACCTTCATGCCCAGCTTGGCGGCCTGGCTCACGATCAGGGTGCCCTGGGGCGCGTACCCGGGGATGAAGATCGCGTCGGGTTTCATCATCTTGAACTTGGAGAGCTGGGGCGTGAAGTCGGTGGTGTCGGAGGTGTAGGCCTCGGTGCCCACGATCTGGACGCCCCGCTCCTTGGCCTCGGCCACGAAGGCGTCCTTCAGGCCGATGGAGTAGTCGTTGGTCTCGTAGAAGATGGCGATCTTCTTCCAGCCCAGGGCCTCGTCCACGTACCGGGCGAGGAACGCACCCTGGAAGTCGTCCTTGTACACGTTCCGGAAGTAGTAGGGGCTCGACTTACACAGGTTGGGGTTGGTGGAGGCCGGCGAGATGGCCGGGAGCTTCGCGTCCTTGTAGATGGGCGCGGCCGCGAGACTCGCCGAGGAGCACAGGTGCCCCACCACGATCGCAATCTCCTTGTCGCCGGCGAGCTTGGTGGCCACGTTGGCGGCCTCCTTGGGGTCGCACAGCTCGTCTTCCAGGAGGATCTCCACCTTCTTGCCGTTGATGCCGCCGGCGGCGTTGATCTCCTCGGCCTTGAGCAGGGCGCCGTTCTTCACCCCCTCGCCGAAGGAGGCCAGGGGCCCGGTGAACGGCGAGGCCACGGGGATCTTGATGGTGTCGGCGGCCCAAGCCGCCGATCCGACCAGGCACGCCACCGCCGCGGTGAGAAGAAGCTTCTTACGCATGGGTCGACCTCCTTTTTGGCAAAACGAAACGGTCCGTCCCCCGGCCCAGATCCAGGGTGGCGCGCATCTTAGTGAAGGACCCTAGGGGTGTCAAGAACCTAAAACGGGGTGTGAAACCGTGGGATTTGGTTTTGGGGAGGCCAAACCGGCCGGGGTTTTGACCCCCCGGCTGGCGCCTCCTATACTCGGATCCCTTCCCCTACCGCGCCGAGGCCGCCCATGACCGAGTCCGCGACATCCCGCCCCCTGCCCCGCACCGTCAAGGAGCTCCGGGCCCTGTACCGGATCAGCCAGGCCGTGGGTGCGTCGCTGGAACTCACCGAGGCCGTGGAGCCCGTGCTTCGGATCCTGGCCGAGGAGCTCGGCATGCAGCGGGGCACACTGGCGCTCGTGGAGCCGGGCACCGGGGAACTCGTGATCGAGGTGGCCCACGGGCTCACCCCGGCCGAGATCCGGCGGGGCCGGTACCGGGTGGGCGAGGGGGTCATGGGGCGGGTGCTCGCACGGGGCGAGCCGATGGTGATCCCGAGCATCGGGGCGGAACCGTTGTTCCTCGACCGCACGGGGGCCCGGGCCGGGCTCGACCGCTCCCGGGTGGCGTTCTTGTGCGTGCCGGTCAAGGTGGCCGGCGAAACCGTGGGGGTGCTCTCGGCCGACCGGCTGCCCGCCGTCGGGGACGAGCTCGAGGACGATCTGCGGGTGCTCCAGGTGGTGGCGGCGTTGGTGGCCCAGGCGGTGCGCACACAGCAGCGGCTGCGGAGCGACCGCCGGGCCCTGGAGGAGGAGAACCGGCGGCTCCGGGAGGCGTTCCAGGAGCGCTACGGCCCCCCGGCCTGGGTGGGCCAGAGCCCGGCCCGGGCCGCCGTGTGGGACCAGGTGAGGTTCGCGGCCCGGGGCCGTTCCCCCGCCTTGATCACAGGCGCCCCCGGCACGGGCCGGGGATTCGTGGCCCGCGCGATCCATGCCGCGTCCGCCCTTCCGGGCCCGTTCGTGGAGGTCCCCTGCGCCGGAAGGGAGCCCGGGGACCTGGAGCGGGCCCTGTTCGGGCCCGGCGGGGCCGCCGAGCAGGCCGCGGGCGGCACCCTGTATCTCAAGGATGTGGAGAGCCTGCCGGCCGACCTCCAGGCCGTGCTCCTCCGGTTCCTGCGAACCGGCAATCCGCGGGTCGTGGCCTCGGCCGGGCCGGAACTCGCAGAGGCCGTGCGGCGGGGAAGCTTTCGGGACGATCTTTACCGCCGGCTGGCCGCCCTGCCGATCCATCTGCCGTCGCTCGTCGAGGCCAAGGCCGATGTGGTGCCCCTGGCCCGGGCCCTTCTGGCGCGGGTGGCGGGCCCGGGGGCCCGGTTCTCCGAGGAGGCCGAGGCCGCCCTGCGGAGCCGGGCCTGGCCGGGGAACGTGGCGGAGCTCGAGGGGGTGGTGCGGGAGGCCGCGGCCCGGGCCGGCGGGGGCGAGGTCGGTGCCGAACACGTGGACGGGCCGGGCCGGGACGTCGTGCCGGCGGGAAGCGCCGAGGAGGTGCTCGGCCGGTGGGTGGAGGAGCTCCTCGACCGGCCGCCCCCGGAGGGGGTGTACCGAGCGCTGGTGGACCGCCTCGACCGGATCGCCGTGGCCCGGGCGTTGAACCGGGCCGGGGGGGTTCGGATCCGGGCGGCCGAGCTTCTGGGAATCAACCGGAACACCCTCTACGCCAAACTCGACCGGATGAACCGAACGTGAGCCAACCCGTCCGACACGAACTCGTCCACCGGGACCGCGGGACCCGGGCCCGGGCGGGGGTGCTCCTCACCCCCCACGGCGCGGTGGAGACCCCGGTGTTCATGCCCGTGGGCACGCAGGCGGCGGTGAAGATCGTGGACCCGGAATTCGTGGCCCGGGCCGGCGGCCGGATCGTGCTCGCCAACACCTACCATCTCCTGCTCCAGCCGGGGCCGGCCGTGGTGCGCCGGTGCGGGGGACTCCACGGGTTCATGGGGTGGTCGGGCCCGATCCTCACCGACTCCGGGGGATTCCAGGTGTTCAGCCTGCCCGGTCGGGTCATCGAGGAGGAGGGGGTGCGGTTTCCCCTGGACAAGGAGGGGAGCCAGACCCTGCTCCTGACCCCGGAGGAGTCGATCCGCACCCAGAACGATCTGGGGGCCGACATCATCATGGCCTTCGACGAATGCATCCCCTTCCCGGCCGAGCACGCCTACGCCGCCGCCTCGGTGGAGCGGACCCTACGCTGGGCCCGGCGCTCCCTCGAGGCCCACCGCCAGCCAGCCGACCAGGCGCTCTTCGGCATCGTCCAGGGCTCCGTGTACCCCGACCTGCGGGAGCGGTGCGCCCGGGCCCTGGCGTCCATGGACTTTCCGGGGTACGCCGTGGGCGGGGTGAGCGTGGGGGAGGGCCACGAGCTCATGAAACGGGCCGTGGAGATGTCGGAGCCGTTCCTGCCGGAGAATAAGCCCCGGTACCTCATGGGGGTGGGAAAGCCCGAGGACATCCTCGAGGCCGTGGAGCGGGGCATGGACATGTTCGACTGCATCATCCCGGCCCGGTTCGCCCGGGGGGGGACCCTGTTCACCTGGACCGGGAAGATGCGGATCCAACGGCCCCAGTACCGTAAGGACCGGTACCCGGTGGACACCTCCTGCGCCTGCCCCACCTGCCAGCGGTTCTCCCGGGCGTACCTCCACCACCTGTTCGCGGTGGACGAGCCCCTGGGGAAGGCCCTGGCCACGGTGCACAACATCCACTTTTACACCCAGCTCATGGCCCGGGCCCGGGAGGCGATTCTGGAGGACCGATTCACCTCCTTCAAGCGGGCGTTCTACGCGGACTACCTGGATCGCCGGAAACGCCCAGGGGACACGGCGCCATAGAAGCCCGCGGCGCGGCGTGTGGAAAACTCGCAAGCCAGGCGGCGGGTTCCGGCACGCGGGGCCCGGCCGGATCGATCTTGGTGTTCAGTGTTGGTGGAAAGCATTGGAATTGTGGGGTTTTTGTAATTTCTTTCCGGGTCGCACAAAAAGAGTGCACCCCGGAGGAGGGGCCGAAACCACGGCCTTCGGGCCGATCGTCCACAGGGCCATCCACAGGTTATCCACAGTCCCTGTGGACACCCGGGGGAAGTTCGCCGGCGAGGGCGGGGCTGACCCAGAACCGCTCCAGATGGCCGGTGTCGGGGATCCGCACCGCCCGGACGGTTTCGGCATCGGACCCGAGCGCGTCGAGGGCCACGGTGACGGCCTCGTCCGCGTCGGCGGCCACGTAGGGCAGCCGGGCGGCCTCGAGAAACCCGGTGGCCCGGGCATTGGCGTAGGTGGCGTCCCAGTCGATCGCGTCGGCGAGCCGGCGGGTGACCACGTCGGCGTAGCCCACGCCGTTGGCGTTCCCGCCGGAGGCCGGCGTGAGCTCGAGGGCCACGACCCTGCGGACGCGGGGCGTGGCCCCGCATCCGGGAAACCGCCGCTCGAGCCCGATCACGTGGAGATCCATGCCGGTACCCGAGACGTCCTTGCCCAGCCGGTCCACGACCAGCAGATCGAGGTCATCCCAGGGAAGCCGGGGCACGAGCTCACGGGCCCGCTCGAGGAGCCGGTGCTCGGCATCGAGCCAGGTCCGGGGCTCCAGGAGCTCCAGGTGGGCCACCTCGCCCCGGGCGTTGGGCACGAGCCCGATCCCGAAGGGGAGCTGGCCCGAGGCGAGCCAGAACGAAAGGACCTTGGGCAGGGCGTCGGCCGGGCCGTACCGGTGAACCGCACGGGCGCTCTCGGCCTTCCCGAGCCCCACGGCCAGAAGCTTCGTGGGCCCGCTTTCGAGAACCCCTCGGAACGCGGTGTGGGGCTTGACCCGGTGCAAGGGCACCACGGCCGCGGCCTCGGCCGCGGCCCGGTCGCACCACACCGGAAGCCCGGGCGCGGCCTCGCCCAGGCGCACCACCTCGCCGCCGGAGACCACCGGCGCCCCGACGGTCTCCTCGGTGATCCCCAGCCGCGCAAGAGTGTCCCTCTGCCCGGCCGGGGTGCCGCCCCCGTGGGTTCCCATGGCGGGCACCACAAACGGGTCGGCGCCTTCGGCCCGCAGCCAGTCCACCAGTTCCCGCACCAGCTTCGGGAGGCCGGGAATGTGCCGGCTTCCCACGGGAACGGCGACACGGCCCCGGGGCGGCCGAGGGGCGCGTTCGAGCGCGCGCCGGAGCGCCGCCGCGGGGTCGGGAAGGCGGGGGGAAGGCAGGTCCTGTCGAACCGGGATCCAGCGGATGGGGCCGGGCGAGGTCCGGTACATGGCGGGTTCCCTCCCCACCCCGGACCGGGCCGGTCCCCGGACCGAGGAGGCAGCGTGAACGGTCGGATGCAACGAAGCGGCCCCGCGCGGCTCGCGGCCCGCTTCCTGCTGGTCGCCATTGTACCGTGGGCGGCGGCGGTTGTCGCCCGGGCGGCCGTGTGGGAGCGATTCCCCACGGCTTCCGCCGCGGAGGCCCGGTTCCGGGAGGCCCGGGGCCTGGAGGCGGGGGATCCCGGGGCCGCCGTGGCGATCTACCGGGAACTCCTAGCCGCGGGGTTCGAGCCGGCCGACGCCGCCCACGCGGCCCTCGGACGACTCCTCCCGCCGTACGAGGCGGCGCCCCACTGGAGGGCGGTGGCCGAGGCGAGCCCCCCGAGCCCGTTTCTCCCCGAGGCGTTGGTGTTCCTCGCCGAGGCGGCCGCGGCGGAGGGTCGCCACGCGGAGGCGGCAGCGCACTACGCGCGCCTCGCGGAGGTGGCCCCCGACGAGGATTGGGAGGTACGGGCCCTCGTGGGGCAGCTCGCCGCGCTCGGCTCCGCCGGGCGGCGGGCGGAAGCTCTCCGGGTGGCCGAGCGGCTGTGGGTGGAGTTCGCCCACCGGGCCGAAAGCCGGGCGGCCGAGCCGGTCCTTGCCGCGGCCGGGGGAGGCGATCCGTTCAAGCCGTTGGCCGGGGAGAGGATTTTCGCTCGGGGGAAGCGCCTTCTGGACCGGGGCCGCCGGAACGAGGCGGTGGCCACCCTGCGGGAGCTTCGCCGCCGGCTCATCCCGGGGAGCCGTATCGAGCCGGAGCTGGACCTGGCGCTGGGGAAGGCGCTCTATTTCCTTCGGCGGTATGACGAGGCCCTGGAGCCGTTGGGCCGGGCGGCCCGGGATCCCAGGACCGAGGAGGAGGCCCGGTTCTACCGGGCGCGGTGTCTGTTCGGTCTGGACCGGGGCGACGAGGGGGCCCCGGACCTGGTGCGGCTCGCCGAGCGGTACCCCCGGAGCCGCCGGGCGCCCCTCTATTTCTACCAGGCCTACCGGGTGTTTGAGGGCCGCCGCCTGTGGGACGAGGCCGCCCGGGCCCGGGGCCGGCTGCTCGCGGCCTACCCCGGGAGCGCCGAGGCCCGGGACGCCCGGTTCAACCTGGGCTGGGACGCCTTCCGCCAGGGGCGGTTTGCCGAGGCGGCCCGGGCCTTCGCGGCCTCGGCCCGGGGGGCGGTTCCCGGGTGGCAGCGGGCCCGGGGCCTGTACTGGCAGGCCCGGGCCCTGGAAGCGGCCGGCGACGGCCCGGCAGCCGAGGCGGTGCGGGAGTCCCTCGTGGGCGAGCACCCCCTGGGGTACTACGCCCTTCTCGCCGCCCAGTGGGAGGACGAAGGGAGCCCGGAAGGCTGGGCCCTCCCCGATCCCCGACGCCCGGTGTCGAGCGCCCTGCCCTACTGGCCCCCGGCCCTGGAAGACCTGCAGGCCGCCGGCCGGCCGGGAGTGTACCTGCGCCTCGGGCTCGATGAAGCCGCCCGGCGTCTCCTCGCGGAGAACCCGGCCCGGGGCGAGGCGGCGGCCCGGCTGCGGTACTGGGCCGGGGACTACGCCGGGGCGGTCCGGGCCGCCTCCCGTGGTTGGGCCGACTGGCCCCCCACGGGCGAGCCGGACCCACTGTCGGCCGAGGGCCTCGCGTTTCCGGTGGCGTTTCCGGAGGAGGCGGCCGGGGCCGCGGCCGAGGCCGTGATCCACCCCCACCTCCTCCTGGCCCTGGCCCACACCGAGAGCCATTTCGACCCGAAGGCCTATTCCCCTTGGGAGGCCCGGGGACTCACCCAGTTCATCCCCTCCACCGCCGGGGTCGTGGCCCGGCGGCTCGGGGTGGACCCCTTCGAGCCCGAGGACCTCTTCGACCCGGCCCTGGCGCTTCGGTTCGGGGCCCGTCATCTGCGGGACCTCCTGGACCGGTTCGGGGGCGACCTGGTGGCGGCGGTGGCCGCCTATAACGCGGGCGCCGCGGCCGTGGAGCGGTGGAGGAAGCGGTGGGCCGGGGAACCCCTGGATGTGTTCGTGGAGTCGATCCCGTACCGGGAGACCCGGCGCTACGTGAAAAAGGTTCTCACGGCCCTGGACGCCTACGACCGGCTCGACCCGGATCGGGCGCTCCTGGACGGGCCCACGAAACCTTCGGTCCGGCCTTCCCCCTGAGACCGGAGGAGAGGTCCGCCGGGGTACTTCCGGAAGCTGAACTCTGTCTTCCGAAGTCTGTTCTCTGAGCCGGGTTGACACCGGAGGGGGCGGTCTTCTATATGTGCGCGCGGGAACTTTCGCAACCCTGGCAGAAGCCGTGTTTTTCGGCGGGAGGAAGAGGCTTGTTTACCATCGTGGAAAAGCAGACCCTGGCGCCGACGGTGCACCGCATGGTGATCCAGGCCCCCGAGATCGCCCGGAAGCACCGGGCCGGCAACTTCGTGATCCTCAGGATCCACGAGAAAGGGGAGCGGATCCCCCTGACCGTGGCCGACAAGGATCCCGAGGCGGGCACCATCACCCTGGTCTTCCAGGCCGTGGGCAAGACCACGAGCGAGCTGGGTACCCTGAAGGCCGGGGACGCCCTCCTCGACCTGGCCGGTCCCCTCGGCAAGCCCACCCACATCGAGAGGTTCGACGGGGTCACCGTGTGCGTGGGCGGCGGCATCGGGGTGGCGCCGGTGCATCCCATCGCCTGCGCCCTTAAGGAGGCGGGGAACCGCGTCGTCTCCATCATCGGGGCCCGCACCAAGGAGCTCCTCATCATGGAGGACGAGATGCGGCGGGCGAGCGACGAGCTCCTCGTGGCCACCGACGACGGGTCCTACGGCCATCACGGGTTCGTGACCGACGTCCTAAAGCAGGTGATCGAGCGGGAGGGCAAGGAAAACGTCTCCCTCGTGGTGGCGATCGGCCCCGTGCCCATGATGCGGGCCTGCTGCCGGGTCACCGAGCCCTACGGGGTCCACACCGTAGTGAGCCTCAATCCCATCATGGTCGACGCCACGGGGATGTGCGGGGCCTGCCGGGTCACCGTGGGCGGCGAGACCAAGTTCGCCTGCGTGGACGGGCCCGAGTTCGACGGCCACCAAGTGGATTTCGACGAGCTGGCGAAGCGGCTTCGGATGTACGTGGAGGACGAACGCCGGGCCATGCAGATCTGGTCGGAGCAGCACGCCGGCCACCAGTGTCACGGCTGAGGTCCGGCGGTTCGGTTACCCATCCAGACAAACCGGGGGCGGAACGCCCCCTGACGGAGGTCATGGAGCCATGGCGAAGAAAGAGCGTCCCCCCCGCACCCCGATGCCCGAGCAAGACCCGAAGGTGCGGGCACGGAATTTCGACGAGGTCCCCCTGGGCTACACCCCCGAGATGGCCCAACTGGAGGCGTCGCGGTGCCTGAAGTGCAAAAAGCCCGCCTGCCGCAAGGGCTGCCCGGTGGAGGTGTTCATCCCGGATTTCATCGCCGAGATCGAGGCGGGCAATTTCCAGCGGGCCGTCGACATCCTGAAAGAGAAGAACAGCCTGCCGGCCGTGTGCGGCCGGGTGTGTCCCCAGGAAAACCAGTGCGAGGCCTACTGCATCCTGGGCAAGAAGGGTGACCCCGTGGCCATCGGCCGACTGGAGAGGTTTGCGGCCGACTGGGAGCGGGCCCAGGGCGCCGTCAAGATCCCGGAACTGCCGCCGAAAACCGGGAAGAAGGTGGCCGTGGTGGGCTCCGGCCCGGCCGGGCTCACGGTGGCCGGCGACCTCATCCGAAAGGGTCACGACGTCACGGTGTTCGAGGCGCTCCACAAGCCCGGCGGGGTGCTGGTGTATGGGATCCCGGAGTTCCGGCTCCCCAAGGCCATCGTCCAGGCCGAGGTGGACTATCTCCAGAAGATGGGGGTGAAGATCGTCACGAACTTCGTGGTGGGCAAGATGCGCACCGTCGAGGAGCTCATCAAGGAGGACGGGTTCGACGCCGTGTTCGTGGGCGCCGGCGCAGGGCTGCCCAAGTTCATGGGCATCCCCGGCGAGAACCTGAACGGCGTCTACTCGGCCAACGAGTACCTCACGCGGTCGAACCTGATGAAGGCCTACCTGTTCCCCGAGTACGACACCCCCATCGCCCGGGCGAAGCGGGTCGCGATCCTGGGCGGCGGCAACGTGGCCATGGACGCGGCGCGCACGGCGCTGCGGCTCGGGGCCGAGCGCTCCATCATTGTGTACCGCCGGAGCCGCGACGAGATGCCGGCCCGGATCGAGGAGATCCACCACGCCGAGGAAGAGGGGGTGGAGTTCCAGCTCCTGACGAATCCGAAGAGGGTGATCGGCGACGAGAACGGCTGGGTTCGGGCCCTGGAGTGCGTGCGCATGGAGCTCGGGGAGCCCGACGAGTCGGGCCGCCGCCGGCCGGTGCCGATCCCGGAGTCGGAGTTCGAGCTTGAGGTGGATGCGGTGGTCGTGGCCATCGGGAACGCTCCGAACCCCCTGATTCCGTCGACCACCCCGGCCATCCAGACCTCCCGGTGGGGCACCATCCAGGCCGACGAGGCCACCGGCGCCACCACCATGCCCGGGGTGTACGCGGGCGGCGACGTGGTGACCGGCGCGGCCACCGTGATCCTGGCGATGGGCGCCGGCCGGAAGGCGGCCGACGCGATCCACGAGTACCTGACGGGAAAGGGGGGGTGAGGGGCGGGAAGGGGGAAAGCGGGAAGGCTGGAAGGCTGGAAAGCTGGAAAGCTAGAAGGCTGGAAAGCTAGAAGGCTGGAAAGCTGGGGGGCTAGTAGGCTAGAAAGCTCGAAGGCTGGGAAGCTGGGAAGCCGACCCCAGAAGCGCACCGGGCCGCCCCGACGGGGCGGCCCGGTTTTGTTTTCAGAGCTTCCGACGGACGCCGAGGACGGCGGATCCCTCGGGGGAACGGCGGGTTCTACTCGCCGCCCGGGGTTTCGCCGGATGAGGCGTCCGGGCCGGACGGGGCGGTCTTCTTCCTGCGCCGGCGTTTTCGCTTGCGGCGGTTCCCGGGCCCCTTTGGACGGTTCAGGTTCTCCAGGTACTTCTCCCAGTAGGCCTCCACCTCGTCCAGGTCGCCCGCGATCCGGGCCCAGGCGTTGAACCAGGCCCAGGCCTCGGGAAACTCGGGCTTCCGGACAAACCGGCCCTTGGTGCGGTAGGCCTTGCCCCGGGCGATGCGGTAGAGGGAGAGGAGAAGTTCCCGGGCCTCGTGCCGGATGAAGGACGAGATGTTGTACCGCCGGCCCAGGGACTCCACCGGCGGGGCGATGGCCTGCTGGGCCTCTTCCAGGTTCGCGCCGGGGGCCAGAGGGTAGCGCCGGGCCACGGTGGGGAGCACCAGGGCCGCCAGGGTGCGGGACTCGAGCACCCGTTCGCCGGCCCGTGCCGCCTCGTCCAGCCGCTCCAGGAGCGGAAACACCCCCTCCACCTCCTCGACATCGGGCAGCAGGGCCTCGAAAAGGCCCAGGTCGTGGGCCCGGGCCAGCACCTCGGCCAAAATGCCCCGTTCCGCCAGCTGCCGAAGTTCCTCCCGTAGCCGCGCCGGCGAGGCCTCGGCGATGCGGGGGGCGTTTCGCCGGATGCCGGCCTCGGTCTCGGGCTCGAGGCGGAACCCCAGCCGGGTGGTGAACTCCACGGCCCGGAGCATGCGCACCGGATCCTCGGTGAACCGGACGTCCGGATCGCCGATGATCCGGATCACCCCCCGCCGCAGGTCCTCGATCCCCCCCACGTGGTCCACCACCGTGAAATCCGCGATGTTGTAAAAGAGAGCGTTCACGGTGAAGTCCCGGCGCCAGGCGTCCTCTTCCGGGGTGCCGAACACGTTGCCCGTGAGGTCCAGGTCCTCGGGGGGGATCTCCCCGGGATCCGGCTCCTCGTCCCAGGTGGCCTGGCCCCGGAACGTGCTCACCTCGATGATTTTCTCCGGCTGCCCTTTGCGGCGGAAGTACACGTGGACGATCCGGAACCTCCGGCCGATCAGGCGGGAGTTGCGGAAGAGCCGGCGGATCTCGCTGGGCCGGGCGTTGGTGCCCACGTCGAAGTCTTTGGGCTCGCGTCCCAGCATGAGGTCGCGCACGGCCCCGCCGACGAGGTAGGCGAGGTACCCCTCCCGGTGGAGCCGCCGGAGGATCCACAGGGCATCCGGGTCGATGAGCTTGCGGCTGATGGGGTGTTCCGACCGGGGGAGCACCACCGGCCGGGATGGGTTCACATCGGGTGCGTCGTCCATGAATCTTCACCGCTGGGAAGCTGGGAGGCTGGAAAGCTGGAAGGCCGAACCCCATGGGTTCGGGAGATACCGCCGAGCCCCGCCTGTAAGAGCCGGTTCCGCACCAGGGGCCGACGTTCCGGCGGTATCCGCCGTGGGGGTGGCGCAATCACCCCCGTGACCGGCGGCCGCGCCCCCGTCCGGGGCGTCTCTCCCCGTTGGAAGGCGGGCCGCCGGGGGCGGGCCCTGTGCGCTCACGACTCCCCGCCCTCGGGTTCGGGCGGTTTCGGCGGCGGGGCCGGTTCCCGGGGGCCCTCCTGCTCTTCCGTCTTGTCCCGGCCGTTTTCCTTCCTGTCCTTGCCTTGGTTTCGCTCCCTCAGGCGCCGGTCCAACTCCTCGAGGGCCTCGTCCACGAGGCCGTTCACCGTGCCGGGTTCCCCGGGTTGCCCGGCGCGGATCCCGGTGAGGATCTCGATCCCCTCGTCCACCGTGCGCACGGGGTAGATGTGGAAGCGGCCGGACCGCACGGCCTCCACCACCTCGGGGTGGAGGACGAGATGGCGCACGTTGGCTTCGGGGATCATGACGCCCTGGCGGCCCGTGAGGCCGACGGCCTTGCACACCCGGTAGAAGCCCTCGATCTTCTCGTTGACCCCGCCGATGGCCTGGATTTCCCCGTTTTGGTTCACCGACCCGGTCACGGCGATGTCCTGGCGCAGCGGAAGGTTCCCGATGCGGGAAAGGAGCGCGTAAAGCTCGGTGGACGAGGCGCTATCGCCGTCGATCCCCGAGTACGACTGCTCGAACGCGAGCGACGCCGAGAACGACAGGGGCCGGTTCCGGCCGAACCGGTTCCGGAGGTAGCCGGCGAGGATCAGGACGCCCTTATCGTGGGTGGAGCCCGAAAGCCGGGCCTCCCGCTCGATGTTCACGATGCCGGCCGTGCCCATGCCGAGGCTCGCGGTGACCCGGGACGGCCGGCCGAAGGCGTACTCCCCGAGGCTCAAGACGGCGAGCCCGTTTACCTGCCCCACCTTCTTCCCGTCCACGTCGACGAGCAGGGTGCCCTCGGCGATGAGTTCCCGGATCCGCTCTTCCACGCGGTTCCACCGGAAGATCCGGTCCTCCAGGGCCTGGCGCACGTGCTCGGCCGAAACCCGGGCCGCGCCTGCCTCGGCGGCGAAGAACCCGGCCTCCCGCACCAGGTCGTCCACGTCTTCCAGCACGGCCGAGATCTTCTCCTTGTGCTCCACCCGGCGAGCCCCGAACCGCACGACCTCGGCCACGGCCCCCCGGTCGAAGGGGGGGAATCCCTCGACCTCGCAGATGTGGGCGATGCGCTGGGCGTAGGCCAGCACCCCGTCGCCGTCCCGGTCGGTGTCGGGCCCGAAGTCGGCGATCACCTTGAAGCACTCGGCGAACTCGGGGTCCCAGAAGGACAGGATGTGAAACAGGAGCCGGCTCCCGTACACCACGATGCGGGTGTTCACCGGGATCGGCTCGGGCACGAGCCCCGCCACGCTCAGGAAACTGAGCGGCTGGTAACTCTCGATCTCCACGAGCCCGCTCCGGAGCACCCGCTTGAGGCTCTTCCACACGAAGGGCTCGGTGATGGCGTCCTCCAGGTTGAACACCAGGTACCCGCCCGAGGCCTGGAGGATCTTCCCGGACTTGATCCGGGTGAAGTTCGTCACGAGCTTCCCGGTTTCGTCCACCACCTTCTCGATGGCGCCGAACAGGTTCCGGTAAGTGGGGCTCTCCTCGGTCAGCACCGGGGCGGCGTCGCGGCCCTCGTTGTCCACCACCACGTTCACCCGGTACTCGAGGAATCGGTCGGCCTGCAGCGCCCGGAGCATCGGGAGCGGGAACGGAAGGGCGGGCTTTTCGTCCTCTTGCCGGAACTTTTCCAGGTTTTCCAAGGTGTGGTCCCGCACGGCCTTGAGGTACTCGGCCACCCTGGGGTTCCCGTAGCGCGCCGCGATCTCCTCCACCAGGGGATCCACGATGCGGGCCGCGTAGACCTTGACGATCTGCTGGACCTCCCGGCCCAGGGCCTCCATCAGTTCCCGCTGTTTCTTGAACAGCTCCCGGGCCTCCCGGCCGAGGGCCTCCTGGGCCTCCCGGATACGCTGCTTCTCCTCGTCGGGGAGGGCCTCGTACTGGGACGGGTCCTCGATGGGCTTGCCGTCGATGAGGGGGATAAAGAGCAGTTGGCCCTGGGGAGTGGGTTGGACCACCAGGCCCTTCTCCCGGGCCGAGGCCTCGAACCGCTCCCGGAGTTCCTGGATCTGGGCGTCGTACTTCTTGGAGAGGGCCTCCTTTTCCTGTTCGAAGGTTTCGGTCTGGAAGGCCTCGGGGATCTTCCGGCGCAGCGTTTCGACGAACCCCTCCATGTCCCGGGCCAGTTGGCGGCCCTGGCCCGGTTCGAGCCGCAGGGCCAGCGGCCGGTCCGGGTCCCGGAAGTTGTACACGTACACCCAGTCGGGTGGGGGGGGGAGCGGGGGCAGGTGTTCCCGGATGAGGTCCCGGAGCAGGGCCTCCTTGCGGCTGCCCGTGAGCCCGAGGACAAACACGTTGTACCCCGGGGCCCGGATGCGGGTCCCGAGCCGCAGCGAGCGCAGGGCCCGCTCCTGGCCCAGGGGGCTCCGGCGGGGCTCCACCTCGCCCGTGGTCTCGAACGGAAACTCCTCGGGTCGGATCGGGGGCCCCAGGTCCTCGGGGCCGAGTTCCCTCGGTTTCCTCGCGCGTTTCTTTCGGGCCATGGGATCGAGACTCCTCCTGCTAGGCAACCGGCCGGCTAGGCGGCACGTGGCCTTGGCCTTGTGAAACCATGGGATAATCCCTGGCGGGTCCGGGGGCCGTGACGTAACGTGACGCCCGGATCGGCTCCCGCGATCGACCCTCGGGGAGGACGTGCAAATCTGCGGTGCTCGGCGCAGGCAGGCTGCCACCCCCACAGTTCGACGCTTCGTTCGTGTTCCGAGCGAGAGGCCGCCTTTCCGGCCGCATCCCGCTCTGGGCGGGGCGGTTCTGAAACGCTCACCCGCGCTTTGCGACCTCGACCACGAGCACGCCGTCCCGCAGGCGAGCCCGGACCGTGTTCGGGTCGGCGTCGGAGGGGAGCCGGAAGTTCCGGCGAAATGGCCCCACGGGGCGCTCGGAGAGGTGCTGGCGGATCCCGCCTCCCCCGGGCCTGCGGCGGCGAACGCCCTCGATCCGCAGGGCGCCCTGTTCGGCCGTGATGCTGAGGTCGTTCGTCTCGACGCCCGGCAGATCCATCTCGATCCGGTACCGGTCCTCTTCCTCCACGACATCCACGGCGGGGCTCCAGGCGGGCGCGGTGCCCGGGGTCTGACCCCAGGCGGTGTGGACCAGGGTGTCGAACAGTCGGTCGATCTCGTGACGGCAGGAGAGCCAGAACCATTCCCTCGCCATGGGCGAACCTCGGTTCAGGGGGACGAAAGCGCCCAAAAACCTAACACCGCGTTCCCGCGGGGTCAAAACCGCTGGGCTCCCCGATTTATCCGGAAAACCAGTGGGTCAGCGGCGGCCAGAAGCTCACGAGCAGGAGATCGGCGAGAAGCACCAGGAGGAACGGCAGCACCGCCCGGCTGATGGCCGCGATGCGTTCGTTGGCAAGGGCGCAACTTACGATCAGGCAGATTCCCAGCGGCGGGGTCAGCATGCCGATGGCGAGGTTCATGACCACGATGACCCCGAGTTGGGTCAGGTCCACCCCAAGCTTGGGCGCCAGCGGCACGATCACGGGCACCAGCAGAATGAGGCTCGCGGTGGTCTCCACGAACGTGCCGGCCACGAGAAGCACGGCGTTCACGAGCAGCATGAGGAGCACCGGGTTTTCGGTGATCCCCAGGAGCGCCGCGCTCAGGCGCGAGGGGATGTCCTCGATGGCTAGGAGCCACGAGAACGCGCTCGCGGCCGAGATGATGAACAGGATCACGGCGGCCGTGATGGAGCCTCGCACGAAGATCGGCGGCATATCGCGCCAGCGTAGCTCCCGGTACACGAACCGTCCGACGAACACGGCATAGCCCACGGCCACGGCGGCCGACTCGGTGGCCGTGAACACGCCGCCCAGGATGCCGCCGAGAATGACCACCGGGGCGCCGAGGGCCCAGAGGGCGTCCCGGAACGTGGTCCAGACCCGCGCCAGCGAGAACGCCTGGCTCGCCCCGTAT
Organism: Deferrisoma palaeochoriense; assembly: GCF_054656955.1. NCBI lineage: Bacteria > Pseudomonadati > Thermodesulfobacteriota > Deferrisomatia > Deferrisomatales > Deferrisomataceae > Deferrisoma > Deferrisoma palaeochoriense. Next base: position 25,959 of record NZ_BAAHXI010000021.1, on the reverse strand, counting down.
CCCCGGCGGCGGGACACCAGGGCGCTCACCGCGATGAGGCTCGTGCCCATCAGCACCCCGGGCAGGATGCCCGCGGCGAACAGCTTGCCGATGCTCGCGCCGGTCAGGAACCCGAAGATGATCATCGGGATCGAGGGCGGGATGACCACCCCGATGCTGCCGCCGGCCGCCTGGACGGCGCCGGCAAAGGCCGGGGCGTAGCCGCGGGAGATCATGGCGGGCACCAGGATGCCGCCCACCGCGGCCGTGTCGGCGGCGGCCGAACCGGAGATGCCGGCGAAGAACATGGCCGAGGCCACGGCCACGGCCGCCAGCCCCCCCGGAAGCCAGCCCACCAGGGCGTCGGCGAAGGCCACGATGCGCCGGGAGATGCCGCCGGCCTCCATGAGGCCCCCGGCGTAAAGGAACAGCGGAACGGCCATGAGCGGGAACGAGTCCACCCCGCCGTACATCCGCTGGACGGCCGTGATCAGCGGGAAGTCCCCGCCGGCCACGAACGCGGCCACCGACGCGAGCCCGATCGCCACGGCGATGGGGACCTCGAGGAGAAAAAGCCCCGCCAGGACCCCGAGGAGGACGCCGGTCACGCTCATTCGCGGGCCCCCCCACCCCGCAACGTGGCCAAGAGGTCCACGAAGGCGTGGAACGCGAGGATCGCGCCCCCCAGGGGCACCACGGCCGCCGGCACGCTCCGGCTCAGCCCAGTGGCGCTCATGACCCCCCGCCGGGCGAACCAGGCGAACTCCGCGCCGTAGATGGCCAGGAAGAGCCCGAACGCCATCCCGCACAGGCAGGCGAAGGCCCGGGCCCAACGCCGGACCCCACCGGGTAGGCGGCCGGTCAACACGTCGATCCCGATGTGGGCGCCCCGGGCCCAGGCCGCCGAGGCGCCGAGGAAGGTCAGCGCGATCAGGATCATCCGGCCCACCTCCTCGCTCCAGAAGATCGAGTGGTTGAGCCCGTACCGGGCCACCACCTGGGCCAGCGTGAGGGCCGACATGCCGATCGCCAGAACACACAACAGGGCCTCCACGGCGCGATTGAGCGCCGCGGAGGCCGCCTGGAGATGTTTCATCCGTTCCTGTCCCTCTGGGCACGGTTCCGGATGGCGAAACCTCCGGCCCGGTGTTCCCAGATCCGCTCAGCGGCCGCCTGCCGCGCGGGTTCGCACCCCCCGTGGGGTTCCCCCTCCCGGAACCCGCCCTCGGGCGCCCCGCGCCTTCCCACGCGCCCCTACCCGCCGGGTACACCCTGGAGTGGGGCGGCCGTCCGGCGTTCCGGCCTCCCCGCCGCCTCACTTCGTGGCGGCCAGGAACTTCTCCAGGAGTTCGGCCGTGCCGGGCCTCCGGAACATCTCGAGGTCCTTGAGCCCGGCCACCTTGGCCCGGAACGAGTCGATGTCCGGGTGCTCGTCCACGATCATGCCGGCCTCCTTGAGCTTCGCCAAGAAGTCGGCCTCGTTCGACCGGTTCCAGTTCCGCTCGTACCGGGCCGCCTCCCGGGCCGCCTCGGCCAGCAGGTTCCGGGTGGCCTCGGGCAGGCCGTTGAACCAGTCCAGGTTGGCGAGCACGGCGTGGGCCGAGTAGACGTGGCCGGTCAGCGACAGGTATTTCTGGACCTCGTAAAGCTTGTAGGTCCAGGCCACCCACAGGGGGTTCTCCTGGCCGTCGATCGTGCCCTGCTCGAGTTCGGTATAGATGGGCCAGGCCATGGGGGTGGGGTTTGCCCCGAGGGCGCGCCACAGTTCCTTGTGGAGGGTGCTCTCCATGACCCGGATCTTGAGGCCCTTCACATCGTCCACCGTGTGGACCGGCCGCACCCGGTTCGTGAGGTGGCGAAACCCGTTCTCGGTGAACGCGAGCCCCTTGAACCCGGCCGACTCCATGCGCTTTAGGATCTCGGCGCCCAGGGGGCCGTCGAGCACCTGGTCCACCTGTTCGTAGCTCTTGAAGAGGAAGGGGAACGCCACCACGTCCACCTCGGGCACGAACGCGTCGATGGGCCCCAGGGTGATGACCCCCATCTGCACACTGCCCATCTGGATCTGCTGGAGGATCTCGGTTTCCGAGCCCAAGGAGGCGCTGTGGTAGATCTTGACGGTCACGTCCCCGCCGGACCGGGTCTCGACGATCTCCTTGAACTTCTCGGCGGCCACGTTCTGGGCCGACCCGGGTTTTGTGACCACCCCGAGCTTGATCTCGGTTTTGGCAGCGGCCGGGGCCGCGATCGCGAGGCCGAGGGCGAGGGACACGAGGAGTTTCCGCATGGCGAGCCTCCTTTCCGAGGAAGGGCGCCTGGGGAAGCGGGCGCCAAAACGAACGGCGAAAAACCTTAATCCCGCCCGGTGCCCGAGTCAACGCCGCCCCCGGCCACCGGTAGCTCCAGAACGAACAGGCTCCCGCCCGGGCCCGACTCGGCCAGGACGAGCCGGCCCCCCATCCGCTCCACCGCCTTCCGGGCGAGCGGCAATCCCATACCAAGCCCGGTGACCTCTCGGGTGTCCCCCGCGTCCACCTGGTGGAACGGTTCGAAGATCCGTTCCCGGTGCTCCGGGGGCACGCCCGGCCCGGTGTCCCAGACTTCCAGCCGGAGCCGGCCGTCGGTCTTCCGGGCCCGGACGCCGATCCGGCCGGACCGGGTGAACTTGACCGCGTTCTCCACCAGGTGTCCCAGGGCGAGCCGGAGCGCCTCGGGGTCGCCCTCGACGAGGGGAAGCGGCCGCTCGATCTCGGCCTCGAACCCGATTCCCTTGCCGGCGGCCAGGTCCTCGCCGGCGCGGCACACCTCGTCCACGACCGGTCCGGGGTCGAAGGGCTCGGGGCGCCCCAGGGCCGCGGCCGCGAGTTTCGCCGCGTCGAGCATCTGGTCCACCATCTCCACCAGCCGCTCGCCGTGTCGGCGGATCCGGCGGAGGGCCTCCCGTTGCTCGGGGTTCACCGGTCCCTCGATCCCGTCTGCCAGGAGATCGGCGAACCCCAGGATGGCGTTGAGGGGGGTGCGCAGTTCATGGCTCACCTGGGCGAGGAACGCCTCCTTCAGCCGGGCGGCCTCCTGGGCACGGGAAAACGCCTCGGCCAGCGCCCGGTTCCGGGCCTCGAGCTCCTGGGCCAACTCCCGAAGCCTCTGGTTGGCCCGGACGATGGCCTCGTTTCGGGTGTGAAAGTAGGCGTCGAGGGCGAGTTGGAGGTCCAGAAACACGACCTTCTCGAGGGCGGCCATCCATCCGAGGGCCGTGGGAGAGCCGACGCCGGCGGCCAGGAGTTCCTCTCTCACGAGCTCGAGGAATTTCCGGTACGACCCGGTGTACCACGGGGGTTCGAGACCGACCCGCTCGTGCACGAACCCGATGCGCAGCCGCTCGTGGAAGTACCGCCGGTCGTAAGGTCCGGTGAGAAGACTTCGGAAGTACCGGGTCTGGACCACCCGCAGATGGTCTTGCACGCCGGCGCGGGCCATCAGGTCCCGGGTCTCGGGCCGTTTGAGGAGGAACCGGTGCCAGCGGTCCACGAGGCCTTCGAGCCTCGGGTCGAGGATGGCGAGAAGATCCCGCAGGGCCTCCCGGTCGGCGGGCGTGAGACCCAGGAACCCGATCCGGGCGCGGCGGCGGGCGGCGTCGAGCCCCAGGGCGGCGGGCCAGTCCCGGGGGCTCACGGGGCCACCTCCCGGTCGTCCGCCCCGCCCCCGGACGCCGTCAGACGGGCGCGCAGCTCTGCCGCCATCCGGCCCGTGGCCACCGCCCGCACCTCCCCCTCCTCCTCCCACACCCAGGCCCCCCGGCCGGCCCACAGGAGGGCGAGTCCCGCGACAAGGCCGGCCGAACCCAGCCACACCGCGGGCTGGCCAGGGTCCCGGGTGATCTGGAACCCCACCCACGGGAACCCGTACGGGTCGGCCCCCCAGGCCGTGAGGAAGATCCGGAGCCCCCCATGCACGAGGGGTTCGTTGACCGCGATCACGGCCGTTCGGGTCGGGGTGCCGTCGGGCGCGAGCACCTCCACCCTGGCCTCGACCCGCCGCACCTCGGGGTCCCGAAACCCCAAGGGCGTGAAGTCCACCGGGCACCCCTGACGCCGGTCCCGGGAAAAGGGACCCAGGGTTCCCCCGGGCCCCTCGACCCAGAAGGTGAGGTCCTTGGTCTCCCGGTCGAACCGGCCCAGGCGCACCGTGTAGGGCGAGTCCGGCACCTCGATCCGGGCCCCCTCCCGGGTCACCACCTCCCGGGCTACCCTACCCGGGAGGCCCAGACGGATCCTGAGCGGCGTGGGGTAGTGGAGTTCCCGGAACTCGGCCACCCGCAGCCGGAAGGGCAGGGGGCGGTCCCGGCCGGCTGACCAGTCGTAGAAGGCGCGCATCTCGTCGCCCACGTGAACCGTCTGGGTCCCGACGAACCCGGCCAGGCTGCCCCACAGGGCGCCGGCAAAGATCACGGGGAGCGACAGATGAACCAGGGGGAACCCGAGAAACGCCCAGGGCCGCCGGCTCGCCCGGAGGGGCGAGGCCGTGCGGATCCGGAACCCGGCGGCCCGGAGCCGCTCGGCAAGATCGGGGGCGGCCGGCCCCGGCACGCGCACGGTGGGGCGGGCCCGGCCGCGAAAGGCGAGCCACCCCCTGCGGGACCGGCCCGCGGCGCACGCGAGGAGGTTCAGGGTAAACAGCGCGAGAAGCCCCCGGTACAGGGGGCTTTGGAAGAACCGGTCGAACCCCAGGGTCAGGAGCAGCGGCCCCGCCCGGGGGAACCGGCGCAGGAACTCGCCGGGGTCGAGGTTCTGGGGGAGCCAGGTGCCCAGGGCCGCGGCGGCCGCGAGCACCAAAAGGAGCGCGACGGCGAGCCGCACCGAGCCCAGGCGGCGTAGGACTGTCGGCATCGGATCCTCGCAAAGGAACCGATGCTAGGGGAGCCCGAGGGGATGCGTCAAGACGGGGGTCCGCCGGCGAGGGCCTGGTTCACCGCGTCTAGCAACTCCCGCCTCGAGAAGGGTTTTTTCAGGGTCACGACGCCCTTGAAGGTGCGGGCGGTCGAGAGGAAATTGAGCTTCCCGGTGCGGCCCCCGCCCGAGGTGGCCACGATGGGCAGCCGGGGATCGCGCTCCCTCAGTTCCTTGATCAGCACGAGCCCGCCCTTGTTGGGCATGAGGATGTCGGTCAGCACGGCGTCCGGGGGCCAGGAGCGGTAGAGCGCCAGCGCCTGCTCCCCGTCGGCGGCCTCCCGCACCTCGTGGCCGGCCTGCTCGAGCATCTGCCGCACCACGTCCCGCACGTGCTCCTCGTCGTCCACCACCAGGATTTTTGCCATCTCAGTCCTCCCTTTGCGCGGCCTTCCGGGCCGCGAGCCTCCGGAGCGCGCCGGCCAGCTGGGTCCGCCGGATGGGTTTTGTCAGGATCTCCGATGCCCCGGCCGCCCGGGCCCGTTCGGCCACCTCGGGTTCCATGTGGCCCGTGAACAGGACGACCTCCACCCAGGGAAACGCTTCCCGGATGCGCCGGGCCAGTTCCTCGCCCGGGATCCCGGGCATCGACCGGTCGGTGAGAACCACCTCCACCCCCGGTTCCCGGGCCAGGATCTCCAGGGCCTCCTCGGCCGAGGCGGCCAGGACCACCTCGTGGCCCAACCCGGTCAGGAGGTCCCGGGTGATCTCCCGGACGGCCTCCTCGTCGTCCACCACCAGCACCCGAAGCTGGGCGACCTCTGGGGCGAGGCGGGGATCGGGACCCCGCTCCGCGCCCCCGTCTACCGCGGGCAGGAAGACCTCGAACAGGCTACCACGGCCCGGGGCGGTTTCCACCCGGATCGTCCCGCCGGCCGCCCGCACCACCCCGTACACCACCGAGAGCCCCAGGCCCGTGCCCTCGCCCACGGGGCGGGTGGTGAAGAACGGCTCGAAGATCCGGTCGGCGGTGGCGGCGTCCATGCCGCAGCCGGTGTCGGCCACCGACAGGCGGTAGTAGACCCCGGGGGAGAGATCTGGGGGTAGGGGCGGGGAGGCGTCCACCCGCTCCACCGCCAGCGACACCCGGCCCGGGCCCGGGCCCAGGGCCTTGACGGCGTTGGTGGCGAGGTTGAGCACCACCTGCTGGGCCTGGGCGGGGTCCACGGGCACGAAGCAAGGGTGGGCCGGGGCGGTCCATTCCACCTCCACCACCGAGGGGGTCGTGGCCCGGAGCATCTCGGCCACCGTTTCGGTCTCGGCCCGCAGATCGGCCCGGCCGTCTCCGTCGGGGTCGGCCCGGGAGAACTGGAGGATCTGGGTCACCAGATCCCGTGCACGCTCCCCGGCCCGCAGGATCCGCTCCAGATGTTTGGGGCCGGGCCCGTCGGGGCGCACCTCGGTTTCCAGCAGTTCGGCGCTGCCCAGGATGCCCATGAGCAGGTTATTGAAATCGTGGGCGATGCCCCCGGCGAGGGTCCCCAGGGCCCGCAGCCGCTCGGCCCGCAGCCGCTCCCGCTCCCAGCGCACCTCCTCGGTCACGTCCCGGAAGATGCACAACCCGTAGCGAGGCGTTCCCCGGTCGTCTCGCACCACCGTGGCCGTGACGTCGAGCACGATCTCCCGGCCGTCGGGGCGCCGTTTGCCCACCCGGCCCGACCAGCGCCCCGTGGCGAGCAGGCGCCTACGGGCCTCCTCCGGGTCGAACCCGGGGTCGGTGTTTTCGAGCACCTCGCCGAGGGGCAGCCCCCGGGCCCGGTCCACCGGAACCCCGAGGATGGCCTCGTAGGCCGGGTTGGCCGACAGGATGCGGGCCTCGTGGTCGGTGATCACGATGGCCTCGGCCGCCTGGTCCACGGCCAGGGCCAGGCGCTCCCGGTCGGCCTCGGCCCGCTTCAGCTCGGTCACGTCGTGGAGGGTCTCCACCACGGCGACGATCCGGCCGGCCTCGTCGCGGACCGGGGCCGCCTCGAAGGCGATGTGGCGCACCTTCCCGCCGAGGCTTCGGAAGGCGCGCTCGGCCCGCACCGCGTCCGGGGCCAGGGGCGAGGGGCCGAACACCGGATAGAGTTCCGGCCCGCGATCGGTCCGGCCGTCGAGCACGAGGTCGGCCAGGGTGGGGCGGGGTTCGTCGTAGAACGCGCTCCAGTGCCGGTTGGTGCCCACGACCTCCTCGGCCCGAACCCCGGTGAGCCGCTCGCAGGCCCGGTTCCAGAGGGTGCAGCGGTGCTCCCGGTCGATGGCGAACACGGCCACCCCGGCCGAGTCGAGAACATCCCGCAGGAACCGTTTGCGCCCGGCCAGGCTCTCTTCGGCCTCCCGCCGGGCCGTGATGTCCCGGATGATCGCCACCTTGTAGCGGCGCCCACCCCGCTCCACCGGCACGTTGACCACGTGGTACCACCGGCCGTCCTGGGGGCTTTGCACCTCCCAGGTGTGGGCCCGGCCCTGGCCGATCACGAGGTCGTTGGGGCACCAGGGGCACGGCTCCGGCAGGCCGTGGAGCGCCTCGTGGCAGCGTTCCCCCGTGGCGTCCCGGCCGGTGCGCCGCACGAGGGCCGGGTTCATGTAGGCGATCCGCAGGTCCTCGGAGCACACGTACACGAGGTCGTCGGTGGCCTCCACCACCAGGCGCGCCCAGTCCCTGGGGCTCGGGTCGGTCATGCATCCTCCGCGGGAAGGGGATCGCCCCCGGACCGGTTTCCGATCGGCCGGGGGCGTGTTTCACTTGAGTGCAGAGACGGAAAAAAGTTTAGTCGGTGGAAAGTATTGCAAAGAAAAACGGGGCCCGGGTTGTCCCCGGGCCCCGTCGGAGCGCTCGTACGGCGTGGCAGGGCTTAGAAGTCCTCCATGCCGGCGCCAGGCGCGGCCGAACCCTTCTCCTCCTTCGGGAGTTCGGCCACCATGGCCTCGGTGGTGAGCAGCAGGCCCGCCACGCTGGCGGCGTTCTGGAGGGCCGTGCGGGTGACCTTGGTCGGGTCGATGATGCCGGCCTCCATCATGTCCACGTACTTCTCCTGGTAGGCGTCGAAGCCCTCGGTGAGCTTGCGGCCCTTCACCTCGTTCACCACCACGGAGGGCTCGAGGCCGGCGTTGGCCACGATCTGCCGCAGCGGCTCCTCGAGGGCCCGCTTCACGATGTTCACGCCCACCATCTGGGGCTCGGGCAACTTCAGGTCGTTCAGGGCATCGATGCACCGGATCAGGGCCACGCCGCCGCCGGGCACGATGCCCTCCTCCACGGCCGCCCGGGTGGCGTGCAGGGCGTCCTCGACCCGGGCCTTCTTCTCCTTCATCTCGGCCTCGGTGGCCGCGCCCACGTTGATCACGGCCACGCCGCCCACCAGCTTGGCGAGCCGCTCCTGGAGCTTCTCACGATCGTAGTCGGAGGTGGTCTCCTCGATCTGGGCCCGGATCTGCTTGACCCGGTCCTGGATCGCCTGGGCGCTGCCGGCGCCGTCGATGATGGTGGTGGTGTCCTTGTCCACCCGGATCGTCTTGGCCTGGCCGAGGTCGGTGAGTTGGGCGTTTTCGAGCTTCAGGCCCACCTCCTCGCTGATGACCTGGCCGCCGGTCAGGATGGCGATGTCCTGAAGCATGGCCTTGCGGCGGTCGCCGAAGCCCGGGGCCTTCACGGCCGCGCACTGCAGGGTGCCCCGGAGCTTGTTCACCACCAGGGTCGCCAGGGCCTCGCCCTCCACGTCCTCGGCGATCACGAGGAACGGCTTGCCCGTGTTGGCGATCTTCTCGAGGATGGGCAGGAGGGTCTTCATCGAGCTGATCTTGCCGTCGTGGATGAGCACGTAGGCGTCCTTCAGCTCGGCCTCCATCCGCTCGGCGTTGGTCACGAAGTAGGGGCTGATGTACCCGCGGTCGAACTGCATGCCTTCGACCACCTCGAGCGTGGTCTCCATGCTCTTGGCCTCTTCGACCGTGATCACGCCCTCCTTGCCCACCTTGTCCATCGCCTCGGCGATGATCTCACCGATGCTGGGGTCATTGTTGGCCGAGATCGTGCCGACCTGGGCGATCTCCTTGCGGTCCTTCACCGGCTTGGAGAGCTCCTTGAGCTTGGCCACGCACTTCTCGACCGCCGCGTCGATGCCCCGCTTGATGTCCATGGGGTCGTGGCCCGCGGCCACGAGCCGGGAGCCCTCGCGGAAGATGGCCTGGGCGAGCACCGTGGCGGTGGTGGTCCCGTCACCGGCCACATCCGAGGTCTTGGAGGCGACCTCCTTGACCATCTGGGCGCCCATGTTCTGGAACTTGTCCTTGAGCTCGATCTCCTTGGCGACCGTGACGCCGTCCTTCGTCACGGTGGGGCTGCCCCAGCTCTTCTCGATGATCACGTTGCGGCCCTTGGGGCCGAGGGTGGCCTTCACGGCGTTGGCCAGGGTGTCCACACCCTTGAGGATCGCGGCGCGCGCATCCTGGGCGTACTTGATCTCCTTCGCAGCCATCGTGCTTCCTCCTTATCCAGATCGGGTTGGGGGCGTTAGCCCTCGATCACCGCCATGATGTCGTCTTCGCGCATAATCAGAAGCTCTTCGCCCTCCACCTTGATCTCGGTGCCGGCGTACTTGGAGAAGAGCACCTTGTCCCCGGGCTTCACGTCGAGGGGCTGGAGTTTGCCATCCTCGTTCTTCTTGCCCGGCCCGGCGGCGATGATCTCGCCCCGCTGGGGCTTCTCCTTCGCCGTGTCAGGGATGATGATCCCGCCGGCGGTCTTCTCCTCCTCCTCGAGGCGCTTGACGATCACGCGGTCCTGCAGCGGTCGAAGCTTCATGATTCCCTCCTTCGTGTCGGTATGGGTTGAGGACCGTTTCGTTAGCACTCACTACCCCTGAGTGCTAACGAGCGCGGAAGATAACCAGCCGCCTCCCGGACGTCAAGGGCCGGGGCGAAATTTTTTGGAAGCTCCAGTAGGACGCGAGGCGCGGCTTGTTCGCGACACACTGACACGCATTGGCGCCGGCGCGCGCGCTGGCGGGCGGGGCAAGGGGCCCCCGTATCAGAAATCGGACCTCAGAGGACAGAGGTCAGCCCTCAAAGGGGGGTCTCTGTCTTCTGGCTTCTGAATTCCGGCCCCTGATACGGCAGCCGCTCCCACGGGTTGGGACAGCCGCTGGCGCTGGAATCACAAGGGCTTTTGGCGTTCCAGCGTCCTCGCCTCCCAGCATCCCAGCGGGAAAGGGATCGGGCCGGCCCGGGATGGGGTCCGCGCTCCCGCGGGGGCCCGTGCGGGTCGACGCGCCCGGCTCACGCCGGGGGCGGAGGTCCCAGGGCCTGGAGGCGCTCCAAAAGGTCCACCACCCGGTTCGAGTACCCCCACTCGTTGTCGTACCAGGCCAGTACCTTGACCACCCGGTCCCCGATCATCCGGGTGTACTCGGCGTCGAACACGCAGGAATGGGGATCCCCGATCACGTCGCTCGACACCACGGGCCCCTCCACGTACCGGATGATCCGGCGCAGGGTTGGGTCGGCGGCCGCTTCCGCGACGGCCCGGTTGACGTCGCCGGGGGAGACCGGGGTTCGCAGCTCCGCCACGAGATCCACCACCGACCCGTCGGGCACCGGGACCCGCGCGGCGAGGCCGTCGATCCGGCCCGCCAGGTGGGGGAGAACCTTGCCCACGGCCCGGGCCGCGCCGGTCGTGGTGGGGATGATGTTTTCGGCGGCCGCCCGGGCCCGGCGCCAATCGGTGTGGGGCACGTCGGCCAGCCGCTGGTCGTTCGTGTAGGCGTGGACCGTGGTCATCAGCGCCCGCTCGATCCCGAAGGCGCGGTCGAGCACCAGGACCAGGGGGGCCAAACAGTTGGTGGTGCAGGAGGCGTTCGACACGATGCGGTGCTCGGGCCGCAGTTCCTGGTCGTTGACCCCCATCACCACCGTGGTGTCGATCTCGTCCTTGGCCGGCACGGTCAGAAGGACCCGCCGGGCCCCGGCGTCCAGGTGGGCCTGGAGCTGCGCTCGGCGCCGAAACGCGCCCGTGGCCTCCACCACGCAGTCGACCCCCAGGTCGCCCCAGGGCAGGGCGGAGGGTTCGGGGACCCGGAGCATGCGCACGGTCTGTCGGGAGGTGCGAAGCATCTCCCCGTCCAGCTCGACCCGGTCGGGGAACCGACCCATCACGGTGTCGTACCGGAGCAGATAGGCCAACACCCCCGGTTCGGCCAGGTCGTTCACCGCCACGACCCGGAACTGGGGGTGCTCGTTGAGCAGGCGGAACACGGCGCGGCCGATGCGGCCAAACCCGTTGATGGCGACGCGCATCGCTTTATCCCTCCCGGGCTCCAAGCCCAACCCACCGCTTGGCGGTTTCCAGCATCCGGGCCGCGTAAGCCCACCCGTTGTCGTACCACAGGAGGATCTTCACGAGATCCTCCCCGATGCTCATGGCGGCTGCGGCGTCGAACACGGCCGATGCGAGACTTCCACGCACATCGCTCGATACGATCGGGTCTTCGGTGTACTCGATGAGGCCCCGGTAGGGGCCGGCGGCGGCCTCCCGGAACAACCGTCGCACCCCGTCCGCTCCCGCCGGGGACCGAAGCCGCACCACCAGGTCGAGGCACGAGCCGGCGAGCACCGGCACGTTGAGGGCGAACCCCTCGAGGCGGTCTTCGAGTTCGGGAAGGAGCGCTGCCACCGCCTCGGGAGCCCAGGACGGGTTGGGAATGATGTTCTTCGCCGCGCTGCGGCTCCACCGGGGGCCCGGCTGGGCCGTGTCGCTGAGCTGCTGATCCCCGGTCACGGCGTGCACCGTCGTCATGGTGGCCCACTCGACCCCCGGGCCCTCCAGGAGGACTCGCAGGCCCAGCCCCAGGGCGTGGCTCGAACTCGAGCCGTTGGAGACGATGCGGTCGTCGGCCCGCAGCTCGTGGTCGTTCACACCGTTGATCACCGTGCGATCGATCGGGTCCAGGGCCGGGGTGGACAGGAGCACCCGGGGCGCTCCGGCCCTGAGGTGGCGCTCCAGTTCCGCCCGGCGGCGGAACCGGCCGGTACACTCCATCACCACGTCGACGCCCAGAACGTCCCAGGGAACCGAGCCGGGGGTCGATTCCCGGATGTACCGGATGCGCTGGGGGCCCACGACGATATGGTTTCCCTCGACCCGCACGGGGTCCGGGAGGCGGCCCTCGATGGTGCTGCACCGTAGGAGGTAGGCGAGGCTTTCGATGTCGGCGATGTCGGTGGCGGCCACGAACCGGAGCTCGGGGTCCTTGTACCCGATCCGCACGAGGTTGCGGCCGATCCTTCCGAATCCGGAGATCCCGATCCGAATGGCCATGGGGTCCTCCTCCGAGTCGCCGGACGGGTTCGGTGGGGAAGGCGTCGAACGCGGCGTAATCTAAGGCTTCGGGCCGGAGGGGCAAGGGGCCTTTGGGGAGGGGAAAGGAAAAGGGCCGCCCGCGATCGGGCGGCCCTTTTCGAAAAGATGGCGGGAGCGACGAGACTCGAACTCGCGACCTCCGGCGTGACAGGCCGGCGTTCTAACCGACTGAACTACGCCCCCGCAAACGGGCTGTGTTGGGTTGCGGCTGGTAGGCGGAACAGGAGTCGAACCTGCGACCTCCGGCTTGTAAGGCCGGCGCTCTCACCAACTGAGCTATCCGCCTGAAAAACCGATCGAGCTAGGCGACGGTGTCCTTGAGCGCCTTACCCGGCTTGAACTTGGGGCTCTTCCCGCCGGCGATCTGGATGGTCTCGCCGGTGCGGGGGTTCCGGCCGGTGCGGGCCTTGCGCTCCGACACGCTGAACGTCCCGAACCCGACCAGGGTCACCTTGTCGCCCTTTTTCAGGGCCTCGGTGACGGTCGCCGTGAACGCATCAAGGAACCGCTTTGCCGCCGCCTTGGACGTGTTGGCCTTCTCCGCCATGGCCTCGATCAGTTCCGCCTTGGTCACGGCCTTCCTCCTTGGTCAGGGGTTCCGGGAACAGGCGCGGGTTATAACAGGCCGCGCCCTCGGGTGTCAAGCGTGTTTTGTCGTGCTACTGGAGCGCCCGGGGGCCTTCGTCCCCCACGGCCGGCCGGGGTGCCGGCGGCAGCCCCAGGATCTCCTCCACCGTGCGCACATGGCCGGCCGGACCGGAGAGGATGGCCTGGGGTTCCGCCGTCTCCAGGGCCCGCTCGAGCACCTGGTCCATGTGGTCCACGTACTCGAGCTGGAGGTCGTTCAGCACGTTGCGGGGCAGATCCAGGTCGGCCACGTCCTTTTCGTTGTCGCGGGGCAGGAGCACCGTGGCGAGGTGGCCCCGGTGGGCCGCCAGGAGCTTCTCCTTGATCCCGCCCACGGCGAGCACCTTGCCCCTCAGCGTGATCTCGCCGGTCATCGCCACGTCCCGGCGCACCGGGATGCCGGTGAGGGCCGAGGTGAGCGCCGTGGCCATGGTGATGCCGGCCGAGGGGCCGTCCTTGGGGATCGCCCCCTCGGGCACGTGGATGTGGATGTCGAGCTTCTGGTAGAAGTCCCGCTCCACCCCCAGCTTCAGAGCCCGGCTGCGCACGTAGGTCACCGCGGCCCGGGCCGACTCCATCATCACGTCCCCGAGCTTCCCGGTGATCGTGAGGTTCCCCTTGCCGGGCACGAGGGCCACCTCGATCCCCAGGAGTTCGCCGCCGGTCTCGGTCCAGGCGAGCCCCGTGGCGAACCCGACCTCGCTCTTTTCCTCCTTGACCCCGTACTTGTACTTGGGGGCGCCCAGGTACCGGTGCACCACCGAGGGCGTGATCCGGTGGGTCTTCGAGGTCTGGCCCTCGGTCACCACGGCCTTGGCCACCCGGCGGCAGATCTTCGCGATCATGCGCTCCAGGTTCCGGACCCCGGCCTCCCGGGTGTAGCGCCGGATGATCTCCAGGAGCGCCGCGTCCGTGAACCGGATCCGGTCGGAGGAGAGCCCGTTGGCCTCGATCTGTTTGGGCACCAGGTGGCGCTTGGCGATCTCGAGCTTCTCGAGCTCGGTGTACCCGGCGATCCGGATCACCTCCATGCGGTCGCGCAGGGGTTCCGGGATGTTGGGCAGGTAGTTGGCCGTGGTGATGAAGAGAACCCGGCTCAGGTCGTAGTCGAGATCGAGGTAGTGGTCGTTGAAGGTGTCGTTCTGCTCGGGGTCGAGCACCTCCAGGAGCGCCGAGGCCGGATCCCCCCGGAAGTCCATGCTCATCTTGTCGACCTCGTCGAGCAGGAACACCGGGTTGGAGCTGCCGGCCTTCCGGAGGCTCTGGAGGATCTTGCCCGGCATCGAGCCGATGTAGGTGCGGCGGTGGCCCCGGATCTGGGCCTCGTCGCGCACCCCGCCGAGGCTCAGCCGCACGAACTTCCGGCCCACGGCCCGGGCGATCGACCGGGCGAGGCTGGTCTTCCCGACCCCCGGCGGGCCCACGAAGCACAGGATCGGGGATTTGGTCGTGCCCACGAGCTTCAGGACCGCCAGGTACTCGAGGATCCGGTCCTTGACCTCCTTGAGCCCGTAGTGGTCCTCGTCGAGGATCTTCTGGGCCTCGGGGATCTCGACCTTGTCCTGGGTCACCTCGTTCCAGGGCAGCTCGAGGATCCAGTCGATGTAGGTGCGCACCACCGTGGCCTCGGCCGAAAGGGGCGACATCATCCGGAGCCGCTGGAGCTCCTTGCGCGCCTTCTCCTTGGCCTCGTCGGGCATGTCCTTTTCTTCGATCTTCTTGGCGAGTTCCCGGATCTCGGCCTGGGCGTCCTCCCCCTCGCCGAGCTCCTTCTGGATCGCCTTCATCTGCTCGTTGAGGTAGTACTCCTTCTGGGTGCGCTCCATCTGCTTTTTGACCCGGCGCTTGATGCGCTGCTCGAGCTCGAGCACCTCGGTCTCGGCGCGCATCATCTCGTAGAGGCGCTCGAGGCGCCGGATCGGGTCGATGATCTCCAGCAGTTCCTGCTTGTCCGCGGTCTTGAGGGTCAGGTGGGAGGCGATCGTGTCCGCGAGCCGGCCCGGCTCCTCGATCGTCTCGGCCGAGCCCACGAGCTCGGAGGGCAGCTTGCGGTTGAGCTTCACGTACTCGCCGAACCCCTCGACCACGGTGCGCATCAGCGCCCGGCCCTCGCTGGAGGCGAGTTCGGGCTCCGGGATCTCCTCGACCTGGGCGAGGAAATAGCGGTCCGAGGCCAAAAATCCCCGGATCCGGGCCCGGCGCTTCCCTTCCACCAGCACCTTGACCGTGCCGTCGGGGAGCTTCAGCAGCTGGATGATGGCCCCGATCGTGCCCACCTCGTGGATGTCGTTGGGCGAGGGGTCGTTGATCTTGGCCTCTTTCTGGGCCGCGAGCAGGATGTCCCGGTCGCCGGCCATGGCCTCCTCGAGGGCGGCGATGGACTTTTCCCGGCCGACGAACAGCGGGATGACCATATGGGGAAACACGACCACATCCCTGAGCGGAATGAGCGGCAGGGAGCGGCCACGGGCAAACCAGCGGGTTGTCATGGGCGTTTGTCGATCCTCAGGCCGTGCCGACCCGGCCGGCCTCGTCCTCTTCGTAGCAGAAGATGGGGCGTTCCTTGCGGGTGATGGCGTCCTCGTTCACGATGACCTCGCGCACGTTCTTGAGGCTCGGCACCTCGTACATCACGTCGAGCATCACCGATTCGAGAATCGCCCGGAGTCCCCGGGCCCCGGTGTTGCGGCGCATGGCCTCGGCCGCGATGGCCCTAAGGGCCCCGTCGGTGAAGGTGAGCTCCACCCCTTCGAGCTCCAGGAGCTTCTGGTACTGCTTCACCAGGGCGTTCTTCGGCTCGGTGAGGATCCGCACGAGGGCGTCCTCGTCGAGCTCGTGGAGCGCCGCGTGGATCGGGATCCGGCCCACGAACTCGGGGATCAGGCCGAACTTCACCAGGTCCTGGGGCTCCACCAGGTCCAGGAGGCCGGCCTTGCGTTTCTCTTCCCGGCTCGCCACCTGCGCCCCGAACCCGATGGACTTTTTGCCGATCCGCTGCTCCACGATGTCCTCGAGCCCCACGAACGCCCCGCCGCAGATGAACAGGATGTTGCGGGTGTCCACCTTGATGTAGTCCTGCTGGGGGTGCTTGCGGCCGCCCTTGGGCGGCACGCTCGCCACCGTGCCCTCGAGGATCTTCAGCAGCGCCTGCTGCACCCCCTCGCCGCTCACGTCCCGGGTGATGCTGGGCCCCTCGGACTTCTTGGCGATCTTGTCGATCTCGTCGATGTAGACGATGCCCTTGGAGGCCTTGTCCACGTCGTAGTCGGCGTTTTGCAGCAGGTTCAGGATGATGTTCTCCACGTCCTCGCCCACGTAGCCGGCCTCGGTCAGGCTCGTGGCGTCGGCCATGGCAAAGGGCACCCGGAGCATCCGGGCGAGGCTCTGGGCCAGCAGGGTCTTGCCGCACCCCGTGGGCCCCATGAGGAGGATGTTGGACTTTTCGAGCTCCACGTCGTCCCGGCTTCGGGGCGGCGTGTGGATCCGCTTGTAGTGGTTGTACACCGCCACCGACAGGATTTTTTTGGCCGACTCCTGGCCGATCACGTACTCGTCCAGGAACGCCTTGATCTCGGCCGGGGAGGGGAGCCCCTCGGCGAGCCCCTCGGGCACCGAGGTCTCCTCGGCGATGATGTCGTTACACAGGGTGATGCATTCGTCGCAGATGTACGCCGACGGGCCCGCGATGAGCTTGCGGACCTCGTCCTGCCCCTTGCCGCAGAAGGAGCAGTACAGCCCCGAGCCTTTACCTTTCCTGGGATTCACGTCGTGCCTTCTCCCGGGCGAGACGGGTCGCCCTTACGTGTCGGGTCGCCGTTCGATGACCTTGTCGATGATACCATACTCAAGGGCCTGGCGACCGTCCATGAAGAAATCCCGATCGGTGTCCCGGGCCACGGTCTCGATGTCCTTGCCGGTGTGGTGCGAGAGGATCCGGTTGAGCTCCTCGCGCAGCCGCAGGATCTCCCGGGCGTGGATCTCGATGTCCGTGGCCTGGCCCTGGAACCCCCCCATCGGCTGGTGGATCATGATGCGCGAATGGGGCAGGGCCCAGCGCTTGCCCGGCGCCCCGGCCGCCAGCAGGAGCGCCCCCATGCTGGCGGCCTGGCCGAGGCACAGGGTACACACGTCGGGACGAACGTACTGCATGGTGTCGTAGATGGCAAGGCCGGCCGTCACGAGCCCCCCGGGGCTGTTGATGTAGAGGTAGATGTCGGCCTTGGGGTCCTCGGATTCGAGAAAGAGGAGCTGTGCGATCACCAGGTTCGCCACGTTGTCGTCCACGGGCGAGCCCAGGAACACGATGCGGTCCTTGAGGAGCCGGGAGTAGATGTCGTAGGCCCGCTCCCCCCGGCCCGAGCGCTCCACCACGAACGGGATCAGGTTACTCATCGCCGGCCTCCCCCTGGCCCTCCAGTTCCTCGGGATCCACCTCTTCCACGGTGCACCCCTCGACCACCCTCTCGATCACCCGCTGCTCCAGCAGGTAATTGCGAAGCCCCTCGAGGCGACCGCCCTGCTCGAAGAAGCTCTTCACGAGCGACACCGGCCGGCCGTCGGCTTGGGCGATCTCCTCGATCCGGGCGTCCACGTCGGCGTCGGTGATCTCGATGCCCTCGGCCCGGGCGATGGCCCCCACGAGATACGCCCACCGCACCGTGCGCTCGGCCGCCGCCCGCTGGTTTTCGCGGAACTGCCCCTCGTCGATCCCGATCTGGGCGAGGTCGAGCCCGCGCCGGGCCAGGTCCTCCTTGATCCGGGCCATCGAGAACTCCAGCTGCTCCTGGACCTGGCTCGGGGGCACCTCGAAGGGGTTCGCGTCCAGGAGCGCGTCGATCAAGCGGTCTCGGAACCGGTTCTCGGCCGCCTTCTCCTTCTCGGCCCGGATCTGGTCCCGGATCGTGTCGCGCAGTTCCTCGAGCCCCTCCACCTCGGCCACGTCTTTCGCGAACTCGTCGTCGAGCTCGGGCACCGTGCGGACCTTGACCTCCTTGACCGTCACCTGGAACTGGGCGGTCTTCCCCGCAATCGCCTCGTTGGGGTAATCGTCGGGAAAGGTGATCTCCACGGTGCGCTCTTCGCCGGCCTTGGCCCCCTTGAGCTGCTCCTCGAACCCCTCCACCAGGGTTCCCGTCCCGAGGATCACGGAGCGGTCCTCCCCGCTCCCGCCCTCCAGGGGCTCGCCGTCCACGGTGCCCGTGAAGTCCATCACGACCATGTCGCCCTCGGCCGCCTCGTGGCCCTCGGGCGCCGGCTCGAAGGTGGCACGGGACTGGCGCAGACGCTCCAGTTGCTCGTCCACCTCGGCCTCGTCCACCTCGACCCGCTCCTTCTTGAGGGTAAGCCCCGTGTACGTCCGGGCCTCCACCTCGGGGCGGACCTCGATCACCGCGGTGTAGGCCAGGGCGCCCTCCTCCGGCATGGACTGGATCTGGATGTCGGCGTCGGACACCGGGACGAGGTTCTCCGAAAGCACCGCCTCCCGGTACGACTCCTCGATCAGGCGGCCGAGCACGTCGGCCCGGACCCGGTCGCCGTAATGGCGGCGGATCAGGCTGAGGGGCGCCTTGCCCTTGCGGAACCCGGGCAGGGTGACCGACCGGCGCAGGTCCCGCAGGGCGGCCTCTTCCTCCTGGGCCACCCGCTCGGCCGGGATCTCCACCGAAAGCTTCTTTTTCACGGGGCTGATGGATTCGACCTCGGTTTTCATCGTGCTCTCCTTCGGCGGCACACGCGGACCGGGTTCCCTCCGGGGCCTCCGGCCTCGCTTCGACAACTTCCGGGAATCAGGGGGCGACGAAACGGGAAGAAGGAAATGGTGCGAGAGGGGGGACTCGAACCCCCACGGCCGAGCCGCTGGATCCTAAGTCCAGTGCGTCTACCAGTTCCGCCACTCTCGCTTGGATTCGCGCTGAAGGTCCCGTGCACGCGGAGTGTGGGCCTTTTGGTCGACGGCCGCAAGGGTGCCACGCGGTGCCCGCACCCGCGAATGGCGGGAGGGACATGGAAAACGGCGCCGCCCAGGGGGGCGGCGCCCGTTGGTTGTCGGGTGGTGAGCCGTCAGGGACTCGAACCCCGAACCCGCTGATTAAGAGTCAGCTGCTCTACCAGTTGAGCTAACGGCCCACGGCTTGGAAGCGCGAACGGTACCGAACCCCCGGGGGGGTTGTCAAGGCCTCCACCCCCAAGAAAATGCACCCGGGCCGAGCCCACCGCCGTCGGGCCGGTTGCCCGCCTGGCGCCCCGGGCGTAAAGTGCCGGGCATTCCCGTCCGATCGGAAGGCGTACCGAAGGGACGCGGGGCGGGAGCGGAGCCCGGCGACCGAGGACCCGAAATCCGTACCGAGGAGGGATCCGATGCAGCGGCGGCGGCGAACCAGGGTGGCGGCCGGCAAGGAGGCCACGGTGGAGTGGGGGGCCCAGAGCCTCCACGGGGCGCTCCGGGACCTGAGCCTCAAGGGGGCCTACGTGGCGGCGGCGCCCGGCCCGCGGCCCGAGGCGGGGCAGGGCGTGACCTGCCGGATCCACCTGGAGCCCGGGGCGGCGGAGCTCGACCTCGTGTTGGCCGCGCGGGCGGTACGGGTGGAGGAGGGGGGGGTGGCCCTGGATTTCGTGGAGGTGCCTGCCGAGTCGTTCCCCCACCTCCTGCGGCTCGTCCAGTACAACGCGCCCGACCCCGACGAGATCGAGGCCGAGATCCTGGAGCCCGCGTTCCGGCGGGGCGAGGAGAACTGACGCCGTGTCGCCCGGGGAAGGCCCACGGGACGCCATGGGGCTCGAGCTCGCCGAGCAGCCCGGGGTGTGGGGGGCGCTCCTCGGCCGGTTCGGGGAGGCCCGGGCCGCCGTGGCCGGGGCGCTGGGGGGCGAGCGGCCCGAACGGGTGGTGGTGGCCGGGTGCGGCGACTGCCACGCCGCGGCCGAGTGGGCCGAGTGGCTCTGGGAGCCCCACCTGGGGGTGCCGGTGCGGGGCCTGGCGGCCATGGAGGTGAGCCGGGCCCGGCCGCACCTCCTGGGGCCGGGGACGCTACTGGTGGCCCTCAGCGTGTCGGGCAAAACCCCCCGGGTGCTCGAGGCCGTGGCCTGCGCCAGGGCCCGGGGGGCCCGGACCCTCGCCCTCACCGACCATCCCGGCTCCCCCCTGGCCCGGGAGGCCGACGGGGTGCTGTGCCTGGGCACCGCCCCGGCCGAGGCCCTGGACCGCACCGACTACCGCGACCCGGGGGCCGCGGCCTACTCCGGGTACCACCGGGCCGTTCCCCAGACCAAGACCTTCGGGGCCATGCAGCTCGGGCTCGCCGCCGTGGGCGAGGCCCTGGCGGGAAGGCCCCTGGGCGCCTGGGGGGCGCTGCCGGGGGCGGCCGGGCCGGCGGGCCGGGCAGCGGCCGCCGCCGGGGCGCGGGCCGCGGAGCGGGCCCGGCCGGGGTGCCGGATCGGCCTGGCCGGCACCGGCCCCGGGTGGCCGGCGGCCCGGTTCGGGGCCTACAAGCTCCTGGAACTCGTGATCCCCGCGGCGGCCTACGAGACCGAGGAGTTCTGCCACACCGGGTACCTGGTGACCGGGCCGGGGGACCTGGTGCTCTTCCTCGTCCACGACGAACCCGCCTTCGAGCGGGTGGGGGAGATCGAGGCCGTGGTGGCCGGGGAGATCGGGGCCACGGTCCAGGCCCTTTGCACCTGGACCCCCGAGGGGCCTCCCCCGGGCTGGGCGGTTCCCCTGCCGGCGGTGCCGCCCGGGGTCGCGGGGATCCTGCTGCCGTTTGCCGCGGCCCACTGGGTCCGGGCCCTCGCCCGGGCCTGGGGCGTCAACACCGACCGGTTCCGGGCCGGGGTGGACGAGGACCGCTACGTGGCGGGCTCCACCCGGATGATCCGCCGGTCGCGCATCCGCGTGCTGGCGTAGACCACCACGGAGGACACGGAGAACACGGAGGAAGGGCCGGGTTCGCTTTGCCGTCCAGCCTCCCAAGTAACTTCGGCTAGGCGGCTGGGCTGCTCGGCAGCTAGGCGGCTCAGAACATTCGGGATTCCGGCGTCATCGCGTCGGCCAACCCGTGGGAGCGGCTGCCGTATCAGGGGCCAGAATTCAGAAGCCGGAGGTCAGAGAACCCCCTGTCCTCTGTCCACTGACTCCTGACACGGTCGCCGGTCTTCGGTCCCTTGGTCCTGGCCGAGGTGGTCCTCCCTGTGGCCGGAACCGAGAAGTTATGTCCCTGCGAACAGGCCGCGCCTCGCGGCCTGGGGAGCTTCCAGCCTTCTAGCCTTCTAGCCTCCCAGCCTCCCAGCTTCCCCGCCTAAACCACCTCCCCCCGCCGGTCGATGAGCGTCCGGTCGCCCGTGAGCACCACGCCGGTGTCGAGCTCGATCTGGGGCAGGGCCTCGGCCACGAAGAGCTCGGCCAGCGCCTCGCGCCCCGGGTCGGCCAGGGCGTCGCGCAGGAGCAGGTACCCCGTGAGAACCAGGGTCTCCGTGTGGCACAGCCGCCGGGCCATGAGGTCCTGGTAGTCGGCCTCCCGCCGTTCGGCCACGTAGGCCACGGCCCGCCGGTGCTTCGCCCGGGCCTCGGCGAGGGCCCCGGCCAGGTCCCCGAGGCGGCCCCCGTACCCGAGCCCCGCGAGCTCGTCCACCAGGGGGTCGAGCACCCGGTTCATCACCCCGCCCAGGGCCGCCACGTACTGGAGTTGCGTGGTCCCCTCGTAGATGTTCGTGACCCGGGCGTCCCGGCAGTGGCGCTCCACCTCGTAGTCCTTCATGTACCCGCTCCCGCCGTGGACCTGGAGGCTGTCGTAGGCCACCTGGTTCGCCACCTCGGTGGAGTAGGCCTTGGTGAGGGGCGTCAGGACCGAGGCGATCCGGTCCCAGCGCTTGGCTGCGGCCGCGTCGCCGGCGCGCTCGGCCCCGTCCCGGAGGTCCACGTACCGGGTGGTCTCGTACAGGAGGGCCCGGGCCGCGTTCACCCGCACCCGGGAGCGCACGAGCATCTCATAGACCGCCGGGAACTCCTCGATGGCCCGGCCGAACTGGCGGCGGTTCGCCGCGTACTCCCGGGCCGAGCGGTAGGCGGCCTCGGCGATGCCCACGGCCTGGGCGCTCACCCCCACCCGGGCCCCGTTCATCAGCGACATGACGTACCGGGTGAGGCCCCGCCTCCGGGCGCCCACGAGCTCGGCCGGGGCGTCGTCGAACTCGATCTCGCAGGTGGGCGAGCCGTGGAGCCCCATCTTCTCCTCGATCCGCCGCACCCGCACCCGGGGCCCGGCCTCGCACACGAACAGCGAAAGCCCCCGGCCGTCGCGGGTCCCCTCCTCGGACCGGGCCAGCACCAGCAGGATCCGGGCGCACCCGTTGGTGATGAACTGCTTCGTGCCGGTCAACCTCCACTGCCCGGTCTCCGGGTCCTGCCGGGCCCGGGTCCGCACGGCCTGGAGGTCGCTTCCGGCGTCGGCCTCGGTCAGGGCCATCGCGCCGTCGGCCTCGCCCGAGGCGAGCCGGGGCAGGTAGCGCTCCCGCTGCTCCTCGGAGCCGAACCGGTGGATCGTCTCCCCGATCTCCTGGAGCCCCACCAGGTTGTGGAGGCTCGCGTCGGCCCGGGCCACCATCTCCATCATCAGGTTGTAGACCGTGTTGGGGAAGTTGAGCCCGCCGTACCGGCGCGGCAGGGTGACCCCCATGAGCCCGGCCTGGCGCAGGTCCTCGAGGCTCTGCCGGGTGCCCTCGGCCAGGCACACCTCCCCGTCCGCGAACCGAACCCCCTCTCGGTCCACCTGCCGGGCCCGGGGGTGGATCTTGCGGGCGCACAGCTCCCCCACCATGGCGAGCACGGCCTCGTAGAGCCCGAGGGCCTCGTCATAGCTCCCCGGCGCCTCGGGGTACTCGGCCCGCTCGGTGAAGTCCCGTTCCCTGAGGCGCACCGCTTGCTCGAGGTCGGCCTGCCTGAGCCGGAACGAGAGATCCGGGGTGTCGAGGAAGAAGTTCTCGGCCATGGGGGTTCCTCCGGACGCGGGGTTTGGGGTCGGGGGCGCTTGTAGCACCGGGCCGGCCCATGGTCAAACGAAGCCCGGTGCTTTGCGCGGCGGGCGAGGCTCGGGTATCTATGGGCGAGCAACCCCGGAGCTCCCCAGGAGGAACGACGCGTGGAACGCATGACCAGGGTGTTGGAGCACTACGGGTACGGGCCCGAGGACGAGGCCCGGCGGCAGCGGTTGCGGGAGATCTTGGAGCCCGAGGCCGACCGGTTCAGCGAGGCGTTCTTTGCGCACCTGGCCGCCGACCCCTACACGAAGGGGTTCTTCCCGACCCCCGAGGCCGTGGCCCGGCGCAAGGCCACGAGCCGGGCCTGGCTCGTGGCCCTTTTGAGGGACCCCCTGGACGGGGGCTACCTCAAGCGGCTTCGCCGGGCGGGCAAGACCCACGTGGACATCGGGCTTCCGGGCCACTACGTGGCCGCGGCCATGAGCTTCACCCGGGCGTACCTGGAGGAGCGGGTGTGGGAGGCGGCGGCCGACCCGGCCGAGGCCCGGGCCCTCACGGGCACCCTCCACAAGCTGCTCGATCTCAGCCTCGACGCCATGACCGAGGCCTACCGGGAGGAGGAGCTCCGGCGGGTGTTCCTGTCGAAGCGGGTGGAGACCGGGCTGATCCGGTGGGTCGAGCGGGTCACCTACGGGCTCAACCTGCTTCTCGTGGTGGGGCTCGTGGCCATGACCGTGGCGATCACGGCGCTCTTCGTCTCGGACGTGGTGGAGGTGGCCACCGGAAGGATCGACGTCGGGGTGGTCCGGGCCCTGGGGTCGCTCCTCATCCTCTGGATGATGATCGAGCTTCTGCACGCCGAGGTGCGCTACCTGCGGGGTGGGCATTTCACCCTGCGGGTGTTTCTGGAACTCGCCCTCGTGGCCTTCATCCGAAAGCTCTTCGTCGCGGCCCTGGAGAAGACGAACGCGGTGGATTTTGCCCTTCTCCTGGCGGCCCTCGCCGTGCTCGGGGGGCTCTTCATCCTGATCGCCCGGGCGGAGCGCTCGGGCCCCGGGCCGGGATGATCCCGCCCCGGTTTTCGGCCCGGGAAACGAAAACGGGTTGCCGGCCGTCCGGCAACCCGTTGCGTCGTCGTGGCGGAGGTGGATGGGAATCGAACCCACCGGCGACGCTGCTCACGCCGCCCACCGGATTTGAAGTCCGGGAGAGCCACCAGTGCCCTGGCCACCTCCGCGGCGCATTGTAGGGGGGGCGGGGGAATCGGTCAACGGGGAACCGCTCCGGTGGGCCCCTGGGGCTTGTTGGGGACATCCTGCCAGGCGCGGGAGCCGCCGTGCGCGCTCGCGGCCGGCCCGGGCTCGGCGCCCGGATCGCCGGAGGGATTCGCGTCCGCGCGTCCGCACGTCCCAGCGTCCAAACGTCCAAACGTCCGAACGTCCCGGCGTCCGAGCGGCACAGGAGATAGAGCCGTGACGGGATTCGCGATCACGTTCCTGGCGGTGGCGGCTTACGGGGCCGTGCATTCGCTGCTCCTTTCGGAGCCGGCCCGCCGGGCCGTGCGGGCCGCCGTGGGGGAGGCGGCCTACCGGGGCTCGTTCCGGCTCGGCTACAACGCCCTGGCCACCGTTCTCTTGGTGCTCCTGATCGCGGGGATCGCCCGGCTGCCCGACCGGGAGATTCTGCGCCTCGGAGGCCCGGTCGTCTGGCTCCTCTGGGGGGTGCGGCTCGCCGGCCTGGGCTTCATCGGCCAGTGCGTCCGGCGGGTGGGATGGGGGCGGTTCCTGGGGTGGGACCACTTCCGGGCCTGGCGCCGGGGGGAGGAACCCCCAGGCACGGGCATGGAGGCCGGGGACCTCGTGGTCGAAGGCCCCTACCGGTACGTACGCCATCCCATGTACGCCGCGGGCATGGTGGTGGTGTGGGCCGACCCGGTGTGGACCGCGAACCGGCTTGCCTTTGCGCTGGCCGTGTCCGCCTACCTCTGGATCGGGGCGTGGCACGAGGAACGCCGGCTCGTGGAGGCGTTCGGGGAGGCGTACCGCCGGTACCGGCGGGAAACCCCGGCGTTCCTCCCCCGGTGGCCGGGGGGGCGGCGGGGGTGACCTGGGCTGCGCTCTCGCTTGCGAGCGCGATCGCCTGGTCGCTCGCGGATCTCTTCGCCAAGCGGGCGCTCGCGACCCTGCCGCCGGTGCGGGTGGCCTGGGTCCGCACGGCCCTGGCGCTCCCGGTGCTCGCCGCCGTGGCCCTCGGAACCGGGCTGACCCGGCCCGACGGCGTCTTCTGGGCCGCCTTCGCCTGCGCCCTGCCCCTCGAGATCGCCGCGGCGCTCCTCTACCAGCACGCCCTCCGGGCCTCGCCCCTGGGGCTCGCCGCGCCGTATCTGGCGTTCACCCCTGCCTTTCTCGTGTTCACCGGCCGGTGGATCCTGGGGGAGGTGCCCACGGGCCCCGCCTATGTCGGCATCGGGTTCGTCTGCCTGGGGGCCTATCTCCTGCACTTGGAACCCCGCCTCGGCTGGGCCGAGCCGCTGCGGGCCCTGGCCCGGGAGCGGGGGAGCCGGCTCATGCTGGCCGTGGCCGCCCTCTACAGCGTGACCTCGGCCCTGGGGAAGATCGCGGTGGTGCACTCCGACCCGGCCACGTTCGGGCTCCTCTACTACGCGGCGCTCACCCTGTGCCTGACCCCCTGGGCCCTGGGGGCGGGGAAGGGTGGGGCCCCCCGCTGGAGCCCCGACCTCCTGGGCGTGGGGGTGTTTTCGGCCCTCATGATCCTCGCCCACTTCGCGGCGATCCGGATCGCGCCGGCCAGTTACATGATCGCGCTCAAACGAACGAGCGTGCTGTGGTCGATCCTGCTGGGGGGAACCTTGTTGCGGGAAACGGGGTGGAGGCGCAGGTTGGCCGCGGGCGCCGTGATGGTGGCGGGGGTCGGTCTCATCGCGGGGTCGTTTTGAACGGGCGTTTGGCCGCTTGACTTTCCCGGGCCGTTTGATACCCTGCGGCCGTTTCCCGGCCGGATGGGCCGGGACGAGCGAATCCCGAGGTCCGGTGTTTTCCCGGGGAGGAAGGCGATGTTCAACTTTGCGGTGTTCCGGAA